>JBQDJW010000373.1:0-3924 GCA_052086425.1 Pseudoclavibacter sp.
CGCGTGAATCTCGAGACCGACCTCGTCGCTCGCCATCTGGAGCGCCTCGCCGCCTTCGCGACGGGGTAGAGCTACCCCGCGGGCTGGCGTTTGCGGTACGACCGCTCGATCGCGCGGATATTCTCGCCGTCGTCGAGATAATCGACGAGGTTGCCGAGGTGCCGTCGCCACCCGTCGCGCGACTCCGCGACGATGAGCTGCGACTCACGTGCATCATCAGGGAACCCCGACTCGATGACCCGGATCTTCGTGCGGTGCTTCGCCTCGGTCACGAAGAGGTGGAACGTGGTCGCGTAGTGCCCTGGCGTCGACTCCCACGTGGCGTGGAGCTGCCGGGTCTCGTGATCGATCGCGGTGACCTCGCCGCGCGTGCGCCTGGGCTTCTTCTTGCCTGGGCGCGCCGATTCGCCGTCGACCCTGGCGCCGACGATCGCCTCGTAGTGGAGGCCCGGCCACCACTGCACCCGGATATCCGGGGAGATGATCGCATGCCAGACGAGTTCGATGGGTGCCTCGACGCGGACGGAAATGTCGAGCGAGGGCGTGTGCACGCGGAAGTTTTGCGGCCCGTTCGGCTACTTGCTCTGCCGGCGACCGTGCTGCTGGCCGTGGCCGATCAGCGTCGTCGGGATGAAGATCGCGAGCGAGTTGAGCAGGATGCCTGCGAGGAACACGAGGAGGCGAAGCGTGTCGCCGTCGACCTGGAACGCGAGCCCGTAGCACCAGAGACCGGCCACGAAGATGGCGATGCAGACGATGGCGATCAGCGCACTCACAGTTGGGTCTCCTCGGCGGTGTTGCGACACGTGTTGCGATCCGATCGGAAGCCCCCCGGATCCACCTCAGCCTACTGGATACCCGGACCGAACCGTGGACGTCGGCACGCCGAGCACATATACTGAGCGCGATAATCGAACACAGTGTTCGAATAAAGAATTCAGGCTTCGAGTTCCGACCGAGAATTCGCGCCGACGAACCGCGCATCGCGCCCCACGAAGGCGCAGCGCTCCGACAACGTCGTCAGTGCCCGGCACCCGCGCCGGGCACGTCACCCCAACGAAGAGGAGAGGCCGTGCTCTTCCACGACCACGGATACGTGTCAACCGACCCGCGCATCAAGCCCGCGGCAGGAACGGGCGTCGACCGTCCGACCGAGCTGCCAGACCTGCTGGACGTGCTCATCGTCGGCAGCGGTCCGGCCGGCATGCTGACCGCAGCGCAGCTGTCCGCGTTCCCGAGCATCACGACCCGCATCATCGAGCGGCGCCCCGGCCGCCTCGCCATCGGTCAGGCCGACGGAATCCAGGCGCGCAGCGTCGAAACGTTCCAGGCGTTCGGCTTCGCCGACGAAATCGTGAACGAGGCGTACCACCTCACCGAGATGGCGTTCTGGAAGCCTGATCCGGCGCAACCGGAGAACATCATCCGGACGGCGCGCGAGAAAGACGACCCGTCGGGCGTCAGCGAGTTCCCGCACCTCATCGTGAACCAGGCTCGCGTGCTCGACTACTTCGCCAGGTTCGCGAAGTACCAGCCCGCGCGTGTCGAGCCCGACTACGGCATCGAGTTCACGGGCCTCGAGTTCGACGACGGCGCCGAGTACCCCATCAAGGTCGCCGTCAAGTACGTCGCGGGGGAGCGCGAGGGCGAAGAGCGCGTCGTGCGCGCCAAGTACGTGCTCGGAGCCGATGGCGCCCACTCGCCCGTTCGCGAGTCGATCGGCGCGAAGCGGCAGGGCAAGGTCGCGTTCCATGCCTGGGGTGTGATGGACGTGACCGCCAACAGCGACTTCCCCGATATCCGCCTCAAGTGCGCCATCCAGTCGAACGACGGCGGCAGCATCCTGCACATTCCCCGCGAGGGCGGCTACCTGTTCCGGATGTACGTCGACCTCGGCGAGGTCGCGGAGGACGACAACCACGAGGTGCGAAACACGCCGCTCGAGGACATCGTCGCTCGCGCCAACCAGATCGTCCACCCGTACACGGTCGACGTGCGCAACGTCGCCTGGCACAGCGTGTACGAGGTCGGGCACCGGGTCACCGACCGGTTCGACGACATCTCCGAGGAACGCTCGCACCTCGACCCGCACGTGTTCATCGCCGGCGACGCCTGCCACACGCACTCGGCGAAGGCCGGCCAGGGCATGAACGTGTCGATGCAGGACGGCTTCAACCTCGGCTGGAAGCTCGCGCACGTGATCGAGGGCCGCAGCCCCGCATCGCTACTGCGCACCTACTCGGGCGAGCGCCAGGTCATCGCGCAGAACCTCATCGACTTCGACATGGAGTGGTCGGCGATGATGGCGAAGAAGCCCGAGGAGTTCTCGAGCCCGACCGAGCTCGAGGACTTCTACAACAGCACCTTCGAGTTCCCGGCAGGGTTCATGACGCAGTACGAGCCGTCGATGATCACGGGGGAGGCGACCCACCAGGAGCTCGCGACCGGGTTCACCGTCGGCAAGCGCTTCAAGTCGGCCGAGGTCGTGCGCATCTGCGACTCGACGCCGCAGCACCTCGGGCACCTGCACGAGGCCGATGGCCGCTGGCGCGTATACGTCTTCCCGGGCGCGCAGCCGGCGGGGCGGCCGGGCGAGCTCGCCGACTGGGCCGAGTGGTGGTCGAACGATCCCGAGTCGCCGCTGAACGTGCACACGCCCGCAGGCGACGAGGTCGACAGCCTGTTCGACGTGAAGCTCGTGTTCAAGGACGACTACGCGTCCGTCGAGCTGAGCGACGCCCCCGACGCCTTCAAGCCGGTCGGCGGCCCGTACCAATTGCGCAACCTCAACAATGTGTTCGCGACCGGCTTCGGCACCGGCGATTTCTACACCGAGCGCGGCATTGCCGATTCCGGCTGCGTCATCGTCGTGCGGCCAGACCAGTACGTCGCGAACATCCTGCCCCTCGACGCGCGCGACGACCTCGCCGCGTTCTTCCGCGGCTTCCTGCTCGCCCGGCGGTAGGCGCCACGCCGGCCCGAGCCCGCAGTGCATGGCCGGGCGGATGCTGCGGTCGATTTCTCGAATCCTGACCGATTTCGAGTTCCAGGCCATGGCATCCGCCCGGTTCGTTACGTTGTTCGGCATGGCCATCACCGACGACGCCGCACCCGCCTCGCACGACCTGCCCCCGTCATCTCCTTCGTCTTCGCACGCCGCCGATTCGCACGACCTGATCCGCGTGCACGGCGCTCGCGAGCACAACCTGCGGAACGTGAGCATCGACCTGCCGAAACGCAGGCTCACGGTGTTCACGGGCGTCTCGGGCTCTGGCAAGAGCTCGCTCGTGTTCGCGACCATCGCGGCCGAGTCCCAGCGCATGATCAACGAGACCTACACGAGCTTCGTGCAGAGCTTCATGCCGTCGCTCGCGCGGCCCGACGTCGACCTCCTCGAGGGGCTGACGACTGCGATCGTCGTCGACCAGGAGCGGCTCGGTGCGAATCCACGGTCGACGGTCGGGACGGCGACCGACGCGAACGCGTACCTGCGGATCCTGTTCAGCAAGCTCGGCAACCCGCAGGTCGGCCCGCCGACGGCGTTCGCCTTCAACACGCCGACCGTGACGGCGAGCGGCGCGATCACGGTGCAGCGCGGCGACAAGACGATCGCCGAGAAGGCGACGTTCAACTCGATCGGCGGCATGTGCCCGCGCTGCGAGGGCACCGGCAACGTGCAGGACTTCGACCTCACGGCCGTCGTCGACGAGTCTCGCTCGCTCGCCGACGGCGCGATCCTGGTGCCCGGCTACTCCATGGACGGCTGGTACGGCCGCATCTACGGGGGAGCCGGCTACTTCGACATGGACAAGCCGGTCGCGAAATTCACCAAGCGCGAGCGCCACGACTTGCTGTACCGCGAGCCGACGAAGATCAAGGTTGATGGCACCAACCTCACGTACGAGGGACTGATCCCGCGCATCC
>JBQDJW010000374.1:0-3921 GCA_052086425.1 Pseudoclavibacter sp.
AGCCTGGTCGCCGTGGGTCGCGAGCACGGTGCCGTCGGCCGCGACCACCGCGACCGAAGCACTGTCGACGGGCCAGGAACCGGATGCGGCGAGCGCGCCAGCGAGATCAGTCACGCCGACACGCTACCTGGCGCCCGCGGTTCCGGGTGCGATCACGTCGAGGCCCACGTCCGCGGACTCGCGGCCGCGATGGGCGCGTCGGCACCCGAGAAATTCGCCGGAGTACTGCACGGGGCGAGGTAGGGAGCGGTGTGCCGGCACGATTCGTGCCGGCCCATTGCGACGGGGATCCGGGAGCGCGCCCCTTCGTACGGCCCTGAAATGCTGACTCCTCGGCGCGACTACACGCCGTCACTACCCGCCGCGACAAGAACTACCGGACGTAGCTGATGTCGCGCCCGGTAGCGCCCGGTAGCGCCCGGTGGCCCGGTATTCGGGCGTGATGTCTCGGGACATGGAAAACAGTTCTGTGTCATGACTTCGGTGACAGCGCCCGTTGGCCAGTTACGACCCGGTTGCCCCAGCGTGCCCTCGCGAGGTCGCGCGAGTGCGACTCGCGAGCTCCCCCGAGCCCCGCACGCGCCGATTGACGCCGCGAGCGCCGCCGCCCTACGCCACGAGCTTCTCGCGGAGCCGCGCGAGCTCCTCCGACGTCAGGCCGTGCGCCCGCAGGTACGCCGCGACGGTGCCGTGCTCGCGGCGGATCGCGGCGAGGGTCTGCACGATCAGGTCGGCAGGCGACGCGAGCACGGCCGCCACCGCCTCGTCGCTCAGCTTCGGCGCATCCTCCCCGCCGAGCATCTGCACGACCTCGGTGTGAAACCCCTCGCCCAGCCTCACCTCAGACTCGGCGTACGTGCGCACGATGTCGGTGTCGCGCACGTCGATCGCCCCGAGCACCACGGCGATCAGAACGCCGGTGCGGTCCTTGCCCGCAGTGCAGTGCGCGAGCACCGCCCCGTCGGAGGCCAGCAGCTCGCGAACCGCGCGAACATGGTCCGGCCCGGGCTGGGCTTCTATCTCGTGGTTTTTGTGGGCGCGCGTGGTCGAGCCGCGCCCAGGGGGGGCCGCACCCCTCCCATCCGCGGCATCGGCCGCGGACGCCGCATCCGCATTATTCGCGTCATCCGGGCCCGCAGCATCCGCGCCACCCGCGCCACCCGCGCCACCCGCGCCACGAGGCTCGTGCAACGGCAGATGCACAACCCTCGCGAATGGCACCACATCGGGCGAGTGCGACGTCTCGGCGCCGCCGCGCAGGTCGAGCACGGTGCGGATCGACAGCGCGTCGAGGGCCGCGAGCCCGTCGTCGGTCACGTGGTGCAGCCCGGCGGAGCGGAACAGCACGCCGTCGCGAACGGTCCCGCCGTCAACGGTCCGCAGCCCGCCGATGCCTCGCGCGTTGCGCACGCCTGGCACGTCGACGCCGACCTGGTCGCCCGACACGCCCTCCGGCGGGGCGGCCGGCACGACCCCGGTGGCCGTGAGCGACTGGAACCACGCGAACGAGTCCTTCGGCGTGCGCTCGAGCGTGTCGGCGTCGACGTGGATGAGCCCGAATCGCTGCGAGAAGCCGGCGCCCCACTGCAGATTGTCGAAGCTCGACCACACGTGGTACCCGCGGATCCTGGCGCCGTCGGCGATCGCCTCGGCGAGCTCGCACAGCGCCCACTCGAGGTACCGGATGCGCGCTTCGTCGTGCACGACGCCGTCGTCGCCGGGCCGCTCGGGGTAGCCGACCCCGTTCTCGGTGATGACGATGTCGGGATGCTGCGGATACGTCTCGGCGAGCCAGTCGAGCGCGTGTCGAAATCCGCCTGGGGTGAGTTGGCGGTGCGCGCCGCCCCATTCGACGCCCGGCGTCGGAACGATCGAGAAGCCGAGGCCCGCGGTGACCGGCGCGAGGCCCGCGAACATCGCGCCGCGCGCTGGCACGGTCTCGAAGTGGGCGGCGGCGCGCTCCGGCGATGCGGCGCTGTAGCGCGAGTACCAGTTGACGCCGAGCACGTCCATCGGCTGCGCGATCGTCTCGAGGTCGCCGTCGTGGATCACGTCTCCGAGCGACGCCGCCAGCTCGGGCAGGTGTCCGCGCCCGAGCATCGGATCGAGGAACAGCTGGCCCTCGAAGTACTCGGCGCGGGCCGCCGCCGCGACGTCGTCGGGGTGGTCGGTCGCGGGGGCGACGCCGCCCAGGCTGAGAATAGTGCCGATCTCGCCGGCCACCGTTGCGCCGCGCAGCGCCTGGATCGCCCTCCCGTGCGCGAGCAGCAGGTGATGCACCGCGACGAGACCCTCGGCACCCAAGGCGCGGTTCGGCGCGAGGAACCCGGCGACGTAGCCGCCGAGCGACGGGTGCGTCGGCTCGTTCATCGTGAACCACTGCGCCACGCGATCGCCGAGCCGGTCGGCGAGCACGCTCGCGAATTCGGCGAATCGGTCGGCGAATTCGCGCGCGAGCATCCCGCCGTGCTCCTCCATCCACTGCGGCGTATCCCAGTGGTAGAGATTGAGAGCGGGCGCGATGCTCCGCGCGAGCAGCCCGTCGACCATGCGCTCGTAGTAGTCGAGCCCGGCCGCGTTGACGGTGCCGGATGCGTCGGTCACCACGCGCGGCCACGACACGGAGAAGCGGTGCGCGGTCGTGCCGAGGTCGCGCAGCAGATCGAGGTCGCCGTCGAGCCGGTGGTATTGGTCGATGGCGACGTCGCCGCTCGACCCGTCGGGGAGCGGCTGCCCGGCGCGCGTGGCTACGTCCCAGATCGACGGCGCCTTACCGTCGGCCTCCCACGCGCCCTCGACCTGGTACGCGGCGGTGCCTGACCCCCAGGCGAATCCGTCGGGAAAAGTGCGGGTCATGGTGCCTCCTGTGGAATGGGGAGCCGCGGCGCGGCGTCGATGAGTTCGCGGGTGTAGTCGTGCTTGGGCGCGGCGATGACGGATTCGGTCTCGCCGAACTCGACGATGCGGCCGTCCTTGAGAACGGCGACCTCGTCGGAGATCATGCGCACGACCGCGAGGTCGTGCGAGATGAAGAGCATGCTGAGGCCGGTCTCGTCGCGCAGGTCGGCGAGCAGATTCAGCACGCGGGCCTGCACCGAGACGTCGAGCGACGACACGGGTTCGTCGCAGATCAGCAGTGCCGGCTCGGCGAGCAGCGCCCGTGCGATGGCGACGCGCTGCGCCTGGCCGCCCGAGAGCGTGCCGGACTTGGCGTCGGCGAAGCGATTCGGGTCGAGGCCGACGCGGTCGAGGAGCTCGCGCGCGGCGGCGCGGCGGCTGCGGGTGGTGCCCTCGCCGCGGATCGTGAGCGGCTCGGCGACGAGGTCGATGGCCTTGCGGGTCGGATTGAGCGACGAGATCGGGTCTTGGAAGACCATCTGCACCGGGCGCTGCGACGCGATGTGCGCATCCGGCGCACCGACCGCACCCGACGCGCCAGGCGCATCCGGTTCAATCGCGATCGTGCCGGAGCGCGGCGACCGCACGCCGAGGACGGCCCTGGCCAGCGTCGATTTTCCCGAGCCCGATTCGCCGACGAGTCCCAGGCTGCCGCCGCGCGGCACGCGCAGGCTGACGCCGTCGAGCACGATGTGGTCGCCGTATCCCACCACGAGGTCGGTGATGCGCAGCACGTCCGTCACGACATCGTCCCTTCGGTCGTGCGCAGCCGGGTGCGCCGCGGGCCGTCGAGGCGCGGGATCGCATCGAGCAGCGCACGGGTGTACGGATGCTCGGGTGCGGTGAGCAGGCGGGCGGCGGGGCCGCGCTCGACGACGCGGCCCGCCCGCATGACGATGATGTCGTCGCAGCGCTCGGCGGCGACGCCGAGGTCGTGGGTGACGAGCAGCAGGGCCGATCCGGTGCGCGCCCTAGTTGTAGTTCCCGGTGACGTTGTGAACGCGTGTGGCCGGGGTCTTGCCG
>JBQDJW010000375.1:0-3919 GCA_052086425.1 Pseudoclavibacter sp.
CACGCAGCCGTCTCGCGGGCCGCGATGAATCCGTTCGGCACGTCGGGCGCGAGCAGGTCGGCGCGCGACGCGGCGTCGAGCGGCACGTCGATGGGGGAGTACTTGGCACGCTCACCCGGACCGACGGCGACGAGATCGCCGTCCAGCCGCATCGCCTGGAGCTCGGCCGACGGGAATTGGTGCAGCGGAAGCGCGGTCACGACGCGAATGATGGCATGTCGCGAGCGATGCCCGCTCGATGGCGCCCGCGGCTGTGGATAACTCGCGTGGGGGAAGCCCCCGGCCCCGCTAGGAGCCGAGCGCCCCCAGCCACGCCTTGCGCGCCTGGAGCGCCTCCTCGGCCTCCGCGAGCCGCTTCGCGTCGCCGCTCGCGGCGGCGGCGTCGCGCTCGGCCTCGAGTTTGGCGATGGCATCGTTCAGCTGCGCTTGGAGGCCGTCGTTGCGCTCCTTCTTGGCGGGGTTCGAGCGCGACCAGAAGTCGTCGTCGAGCTTGCGAACGTGCTGCTCGATCTTCCGCAGCCGATCCTCGATCTGGCGAAAGCGGTCGCGGGGCACGTGGCCGATCTCGTCCCACCGGCGCTGAATATCGGTGAGCTTGGCCCGCGCCTCTTTGCGGTCTTGCGACTGCAGGAGCGGCTCGGCCTCTGCGAGCAGCTCTTCCTTGAGCGCGAGGTTGCCCCCGAGCTCCTCGTTCTCGGCGGCGTCGACCTCGTTCTTCGCCTGGAAGAGCACGTCGCCAGCCGCCTTGAACTTCGCCCACAGGGCGTCGTCGTGCTTGCGGCCGGCTCGGCCGGCGGCCTTCCACTCGTCGAGCAGTCGGCGGTACTCGCCGACGCCCTCCGCGCCCTGCGGCGCGAGGGCATCGGCCCTGGCGATGAGCGCGTTCTTCGCGTCGCGGGCCTCGCGGTGCGTCGCGTCGAGCCGCGCGAAGAATGCGCGTCGCTCGGCGTCGAGCGTCGAGCGGGCCTGCCGGAATCGCTTCCACAGGGCGTTCGCGTCGCCCTTCGGGAGCTTCGGTCCGGTCTGCTGATGCGCTTGCCAGCGCGCGAAGAGCGCCTCGACCTCGGCCTGCGTGCGCTTCCACTGGATGTTTGCGGGGTCTTGCGCCGCGAGCTGCTCGGCCTCGATCACGATGGCCTCGCGCTCGGCGAGCGCGTCCTGGAGCTGGGCGCGCGACTCCTCGTGCTGCTGTTCCGTGAGCTCCGTCACCGAACCGCCGAGCGCCGCCAGCCGCCGCTTGAGACTGGCGAGGTCGCCAACGGCGTTGGCACCGTCAAGCTGGTCACTCAGGTGCGAGACCGAGCGCGCGACGGCGTCGGCAGGCGCGCCGCTTCGCACGCGCTGCTCGAGCAGGGAGACCTGCCCCTCGAGGTCGGCGAACTTCCGCGAGAAGTACGCGAGCGCCTCCTCAGGGGAACCGTCCGGGTATTGGCCGACGGCGCGCTCGGCACCTTCCTCGATGACGTAGACGGTGCCGTCATCATCGACGCGGCCGAAAGGGGAGCCAGAGAGCTCGGACATGAGTGGCGGTTCCTCAACGATAGGCGTGACGCAAGTCTCCCCAGCCTAGGGCACGGCCGCCCCGGCGCTCACCCGCACATTGTCCACGGTTTCGCGCGAGTCGTTCCGGGGGCGCACGGACGACCGGATGTCGGCCGCTATTCGAGTGTCAGGCCGGTGATGACGGCGGGCGCGGCCGGGGCGCCGTCGCCGGCTCCGCCCTCGACGCCCTCATCGACGATGCCGGCGACGAGATCGTCGAGCCCGCTCGTGACCTGTCCCATGATCGTGTAGCCGCCAGCCGAGTCCGCTGGCAGCGTCGTGTCTTCGTAGACGATGAAGAACTGGCTCCCCATGCTGTTGCCGTCGTTGCCGACGCGCGCCATCGCGATGGTTCCGGCGGGGTAGACGCCGTCTTCCGGCGCGTTCTCGATGGGACCCCACGAGTAGCCGGGGCCGCCCGTGCCGGTGCCCTCGGGGTCGCCGCACTGCAGCACGAACAAGCCCTCTGTCGTAAGGCGGTGGCAGGCGGTGTCGTCGAAGTACGACTGCTCGTTCAGCGCGATCATGTTCGAGACCGCCTGCGGGGCGGCTTCGCCGTCGAGCTCGATGCCGAGCTCGACGTCGTCGTTGAACGTCATCGTGCCAGTCCAGGCGCGCCCCACGGCGATGTCGGCCGAAGGCACGGCCGCAACCTGCGCCGGATAGGTCGCGTCTGGCGACTCTGTCGCATCGGCCGACGACGTGGTCGAGGGGTCCTCGGTCTCGGCGACGGTCCCGCCGGGGCCGCCGGTGAAGAAGAAGACCTGCGCGCCGGCTGCAAGCACGGCAACGACGCCGAGTGTGATCAGCGCCACGACATTGTCGCGCTTCGTCCGCTTGACCTGGCGGTCGTGCACCACGACGCGGGCCTCGTACTCGCGCTTGCGCCTGCGGTCTTCCTTCGTCTTCTTGGAGCTCGCCACGGTTCCTCTTCGCTCTGCCGGACACGCGCCGGGCCCGGCGCCGCAGCGAGTTTACCCGCAGGCCGGTCCGGGCTCGGTCCGCCCGGCTCGTCGCCTACCATGGCCCATCATGACGAGCGACGCGCAGAGCCTCGGCGGGCCCGGCCTCACCGGCGGCGGGACGAGCGCCCCGCTCGCGGTGCGCATGCGCCCGCAGTCGCTCGATGAGGTCGTCGGGCAGCGGCACCTGCTGCGCCCGGGGTCGCCGCTGCGAAAGCTCGCCGATCCGGGCGACGGCGGATCCGCCGGCACGTCCGTCATCCTGTGGGGGCCGCCTGGCACCGGGAAGACGACCATCGCCCAGGCGATCGCGCATACGGCGGACCGGACCTTCGTGCAATTGAGCGCCATCTCGGCCGGCGTGAAAGACGTCCGCGCGGCCATGGACGAGGCCCTCAGCCGACGCGACCTGTACGGCAGGCAGACGGTGCTGTTCCTCGACGAGATCCACCGGTTCACGAAGGCGCAGCAGGATGCGCTGCTTCCAGGTGTCGAGAACGGCTGGGTGACGCTCGTGGCCGCGACGACCGAGAACCCGTCGTTTTCGGTCATCACGCCCCTGCTCAGCCGCAGCCTGTTGCTCACGCTGCAACCGCTGGATGACGGCGACCTCGAGGGTCTGCTCGACCGGGCGGTCGCGGATTCGCGCGGATTCGGCGGAGCGATCGAGCTCGAACCGGATTCGCGCCGCGCGATCGTGCAATTCGCGTCCGGCGACGCGAGGCGCGCCCTCACGACCCTCGAGGCGGCTGCGGCGACGGCTCGCGCCGGCGGCGGCACGACCGTCACCGGCGAGCACGTCGAGGCCGCGAGCGACCAGGCGCTCCTGCGCTACGACCGGGACGGCGACGAGCACTACGACGTGATCAGCGCCTTCATCAAGTCGGTGCGCGGCAGCGACCCCGACGCGGCGGTGCACTACCTCGCGCGCATGATCGTCGCGGGGGAGGACCCGCGGTTCATCGCGCGGCGCCTCATGATCCTCGCCGCAGAGGACATCGGGCTCGCCGACCCGAACGCGCTTCCGATCGCCGTCGCCGCGGCGCAGACCGTACAGCTCATCGGCATGCCGGAGGGGCGCATACCGCTCAGTGAGGCGACGATCTACCTCGCGACGGCGCCAAAGTCGAACGCCGCGTACAACGCCATCAACGCCGCGATCGCCGACGTGCACGCCGGCAAGTCTGGACGCGTGCCCGTGCATCTGCGCGACGCGCACTACGCCGGCGCCAAGCGGCTCGGCCACGGTAAGGGCTACGTCTACCCGCACGACCATCAGAACGGCGTCGTCCGGCAGCAGTACCTGCCGGACACCCTCGCCGGCGTCGAGTACTACTCGCCGCGCGCGCTGGGAGCCGAACGCGATCTCGCAGCGCGGCTCGAACGCATCCGGCGCATCACGCGAGGCGAGTAGG
>JBQDJW010000376.1:0-3916 GCA_052086425.1 Pseudoclavibacter sp.
TCGCTCGACTGCTCGCCGGCGAGCCCCATGTTGCTTCGACGCCTTGACATCGCCGCGGGCGTCGCCGTTGAAGGAGAAGTCAGCCAGCGCGTTGTTCACGACCGTGGTGATCGGACCGCCAAAGCGATCGGCGGCCTCAGCGACGAGGGCATCGACCTGGGCGCGGTCGCGGACATCAGCCCGGATTGCGATCGCCTTTCCGGGGTGGGCGGCGGCGAGGTCCTCCGCGGCGTCCTGGGAGGTGTGGTAGTCGATGACCACTCGCGCACCCTGGGCCAGGAACGCGCGAGTGATCGCAGCTCGGAGTCCGCGGGCGCCGCCGGTGACGAGGACGATCTGCTCGGTGAGGGGGAGAATAGTGTGTGCCATGTGTATGCCTCTCGATATCGAGGCGAAGGCAACCCGTGCGCACCGAAGAGCGAAAGTTGCTCTTCGGTGCGCTGACACCGCCAACATTGTCGGCGGGTGAAAGTCCGGACATTCCCTTCGCCAGTGCTAACTGGATCAGGTTCAACGGGTGTCATCTCAGCCGACCACGTCCCGTGCTCGAAAGCTGGAACGGGCGGCGCCCCGTGTCACGCCACCATCACATCACGGAAACCACACTCTCCACAAGCTTCGGACGGCCTGATTCTTCGTTACTGGAATCGCTGTCACAGAACACCTGATATCACTACGTGCTATCCGGCAAATGGGCATTCTGGCTTCTTGAGTGTTCCTGTTGCTTGCGTTCCAGCTCGAGCGCGATTTGGGCGATAGCGCGGACGTTGAATGTTTCCGCGACCGGTATCGCAGCCATTTCCTCGAGGGTGAACCATGCCGCTTCGAGTGCGTCATCGTCCGGGACCGGTTCCCCTCGTTCCCATCGGCAGAGCACTGCGATCAGGACGTAATGCAGATTGTGGTCGGCATCGATGACGTCGACAGCATCGAAGACATCACCGGGTGTGGCGAGGACTCCTGTTTCCTCGGCGAGTTCGCGCGCGCTCGCGGCGGTCAGGGTCTCGCCGGGTTCGATCTTGCCCCCGGGGAATGCCCAGCGCTCGGCGTCGGGCATGTGGGCACGCCGGATAAGGAGTACACGTCCTTTTCGGACCACTGCCGCCAGCGTCGCCGGCTTCGGGTAGGAAGCGTCGCGCGTCATCTACCCCGCCCCGATCGTCGACTCGGAGTGATCTTGGAGGTGGGCTGTGATCTGCATGAACGGTGGATGGTCGATAGGTGCCTGGGAGCCGACGTCCTCTACGGTTTGTGCTCCGCGGTCGGTGACCTTGTCGACTGTGAAGCCGGCCTCGGTCAGCACCGCCTCGTAGGTGCTGATGAACCAGTGCCGGTCGACAAGCTCGAGGATCCCGGTGCCGGGGATCTGCAAGCTGACCTTGCGTTCGTCTCCGTCACGGTAGCCTCTGCCGGGCTCGCCGCTGCGGAAGGTCGGGAACGGTACTCCTGTGGCCGCCGGGTTGCTATCGACGATGAAGAGTCTGCCGGTCGGTGTAAGCACTCGGGCGAGCTCGCGGGCGATCGCTCTCAGTTCCTCGCGTGTGGGCACGTTGATGAATACGAAGCAGCACACGATCGCATCGAATGTGTCATCCGGGTAGGGAACGTGGCCGCTGTCGATGGTGTGGAATCGCGCGGCCGGTTGCGGGGTCTGCGCCCGGGCGAGGGTGATCATGTCGGTGCTGATGTCGACTCCGACGACCTGTGCTGCGGCTCCGGCGTCGAGGAGGCGTCGTGAGACTTTTCCGCTGCCGCACCCATAATCGAGCACGATCCCCCCTCGGCCGCAAGCAGTTTGGAGGTCATTGACGAGCGGGGTATAAGCCAGTCGGTTTTCGACATAGTCGTCATAGGCATCGAACCCTGCTGAGACTGCCGGAGTCGTCCATGATGTCGTCACTGCTGCACCGCCCTCACACGCGCGTTTTCGATGCTGGGCCATCGGCTCACGACCAGCTCCCGGTGGAGGGGATGGAGGTCGCCGATAATCGATGGGTCGACTGGTCGTTGGTATTGGAGTTGCCGGTGGATCCAGAACAGGCGGACAATGTCGACCCACGCTTCCGGAAGATCAAGGGTCGCCAGTGCGCGGCCTGGGAGCTCGTCTGCACGGATCGACTTCTCCAGGGCGAGGACCTGGTGCACCTGGTCCAGGCTCGCCCCCGAGGGCAGCCGTGGAAGAGTGCTGGGTTCCTCCACGATCGTCTGATCATCGCCGCCGAGGAGGGTGTGCACCTTGGTGAGGTCTTTTTCGTAGATGTGGATCGAGCCGACGTTGTGGATGTACACACCCGGGGTCAGGCCCAGCATCGAGGCGAGAAATTCTTGGATGAACGTGAAGGAGAACGTGTCGTTGAGCAGTCCCATGTACGCGTCGTTGGCGCGCATGAACGCGACCATGTGCAGACGGTCCTCACGGCGCAACAGCTGGAGAGCCAGCGTGCAGGAGAAGTCGATGTTGCGGCGGTAGATGTCTTCGGAGTCGTCGAAGATCTGCAGAACGGCACGCTTGCTCGCAGGGTCATCCTCGCGGAGGATGTTCACGATTCGTTCGATCGCAGTCTCATCGCCGACGTGTCTGAGCAGTTTGGGACCATACCCGGTGCCCGGCAGGCTGAGGCCGTCGGGACTGTACCGGCTCATCGAGGGTGCGTAGGTGCGGATGAAGTCGAGGTCGTTCTTCCCTGAGAGGTACCACAGTGCTTCGGCGTAGTTGAAGATGATGTTCTGCCGACGAGACCTGGCCAAGCAGTACCGCCGGGCCGAGTTGGTCAGGCGTGCGGTGTAGCCGATGATTTCGCGTTCGTCCTGCCCGCGGGGACTGTTCTGGTATTCGAACCCGGTGTAGACCTGTCGCAGGGAATCCAGGTAGAGCGTGTGGAGGTCGGGATACTCAGGCTTCACTGACGGCTCCTGCCTGCGCGTGCTCGATCGCGGTGAGGATGCGTGGTCCGGTGGGCTGCTCGGGATCGATGGTGATCATCTGGACGTCGGCGACCGCTGAGAGGCCTCGGACGAGGAACGCGTACTCGGCTCCCTCGTCGAGGAGTAAGACGATGGGTTTGTTCCAGGCGGAGGCCCACCCGATCTCGATGTGCGTGCCCGGGGATGCCGGTGCGCCGGGGAACGCGACGAAGACGTCGCAGGCGGCGATCTCCGTGTAGTCGATGCGTGTGCATTCGCTGGGTTCCATGAACTCACGGCCCCAGTGCTCTCTGCGGTGGGCGCAGTGCACATCCCACCCCTGGGTTTCGAAGAAGTCGATGATCGAGGTGTACTTGTCGATCGCGGCGTCGCCCATCACATGGGTGTCGGCGTCGACGAGAGCTTTGAACGGGCCGGCGAGAAACATCTTTCGCGTCATCGTCACGGCTCCTTTCATGAGTCGAAGTGGTTAGCTCTACCGATCGGAACGAGGAGGGGCTGTTCTGCATCCCTACCCGCGCGGCCAGAGCTGGTGGAAGTGATGCAGGGGACCGTGACCTTGGCCGACGTCGAGGCGGTCGCTGGCAACGAGAGCGCCGTGCAGGTAGGTCTTCGCCCGTTCAACGCTTTCGGGCACGGTGTGGTCAGGCAGCAGTGCGGTGATCGCCGAGGACAAGGTGCAGCCGGTGCCGTGGTCGTTGAGGGTTTCGATCCTGGGAGAGGTGTAGGTGGAGATCCCGTCGGGGCCGGCGAGGTAGTCGACACTGACCGTCTCGTTCGTGAGATGCCCGCCTTTGAGTAGCGCCCACTGACAGCCAAGGCCACGCAGCCCGGTGGCCTGGTCCTCCATCTGCCCCAAGCGGGTGACATCTGTGGTGTCGAGGAGCACGGCGGCTTCGGGAAGGTTCGGGGTGATGATCGTGGCCAGTGGCACGAGCGTGTCTCGGATGGCTGCGACCGCATCGTCGTCCAACAGCCTGTCGCCGCTCTT
>JBQDJW010000377.1:0-3911 GCA_052086425.1 Pseudoclavibacter sp.
TACTCCTGCAGCGCTCCGAGCAGGGCCGACTCGGTCGCGTGGTCGAGCAGCGACGGGTCGAACTCGGCCCGTGCGATACCGGACTGGTCGGCGTTGCGCTGCACCGCCGCGGTGCGTGCGTGCGCGTACTGCACGTAGTAAACGGGGTTGTCGTTCGTGCGCGACACGAGCAAGTCGAGGTCGATCTCGAGGGTCGTGTTGACCGACGAGCGGACGAGCGCGTAGCGGGCGGCGTCGACGCCCACCGCGTCGACCAGGTCGTCGAGCGTCACGATGTTCCCGGCGCGCTTCGACATGCGCACCGGCTCGCCGTCCTTCACGAGATTCACCATTTGGCCGATCATCAGCTGCAGGTTGACATTCGGGGTGTCGCCGAACGCCTCGACGAACGCCATCATGCGGCCGATATAGCCGTGGTGGTCGGCGCCGAGCATGATGATGCACTCGTCGAATCCGCGCTCGCGCTTGTCGAGGTAGTAGCCGATGTCGCCCGACATGTAGGTCGGTTCGCCGTTCGATCGCACGACGACGCGGTCCTTGTCATCACCGAAGGTCGTCGTGCGCAGCCACGTCGCCCCGTCGGCCTCGAAGACGTGACCGAGCTCGCGGAGCCGCTCGATGGCGCGCCCGACGGCGCCGGAGGTGTGCACGGTGTCCTCGTGGAAGAACACGTCGAAGTCGACCCCGAAGTCGTGCAGCTTGTGCCTGATCTCGCCGAACATGAGCTCGACGCCGTCGTGGCGGAATCGCTCCTGCAGTTCGTCGCGGTCGAGCCCCTCGAGCGCGTCGCCTGCGGCGTCGGCCACTCGCGTCGCGATCTCGCCGATGTACGCTCCGCCGTAGCCGTCCTCCGGCGTCGGCTCATCGAGGTACGCCGCGAGGAGCGACTTCGCGAAGCGGTCGATCTGCGCGCCGTGGTCGTTGAAGTAGTACTCGCGAGTCACATCGGCGCCGGCAGCCTGCAACACGCGGGCGAGGCTGTCGCCGACCGCTGCCCAGCGCACACCGCCGAGGTGGATCGGGCCTGTCGGGTTGGCCGAGACGAACTCGAGGTTGATCTTGCGGCCGGCGAGCAGGTCGCCGTTGCCGAACGCGTCGCCCTCCTCGACGATGCGCTTGGCGAGCGCACCCGCCGCGGCGGGCTCGAGGGTGATGTTGATGAACCCGGGCCCGGCGACGTCTGCTGAGCGCACGAGCGGCGAGTCGGCCAGTCGGGCCGCGATGTCGGTCGCGAGGTCGCGCGGGTTCACCCCGACGCGCTTCGCGAATCGCATGGCGACATTCGACGCCCAATCGCCGTGCTCGCGGTTCTTCGGCCGTTCGAGCACGAGGTCGCCGTCGGCCACCGCAATGGTGTCGGATGCTCCGTGCGCGTCGAGTGCGGTGCGAACGGATACGGCGAGCTGGTGCGTCAAATCGGCTGAGGTCACGACCGTCAATCCTACGGCGTCGGGAACCGTGCGTCGCCGCAACGGTCAGTGGAGCTGGACGCGAGCCGCGCGGTCCTCCTGGCTGAACTCGTCCGCCCACGCGTTCACGCGCATCCGGTTCAATTGCACACCGGAGAGCGTGCTCGTCATGAACGCGGTGTCGGCGGCGTCGCGGCCCGTCGCGATGCGTTGCATGAGGTGCCTCGGGGCCATGTGGGTCGCGTCGACCACGTACCAGGCGCCCTCGACATATGCCTCCACGACCGCGTGGAAGTCCATGGGGTTGAGTCCGGGCGCGTAGACCGAGACGAGACGCGCGGGCACGTCGCGGGCGCGGAGCATCGCGATCGTGAGATGGGCATAGTCGCGGCACACGCCCTGGCGCTTGAGGTAGGTCTCGCGCGCGCCGTCTGTCGGCAGGCTCGAACCCGCGCGGTACGTCAGGTGATCGGCGACCCAGTCGACGACGGCGTCGAGCAGCTCGAATCCCCGCTTGGAGCCGAACATGGATGCGGCGCTCGGGCCGAGTGCGTCGGATTCGCAATAGCGCGACGGGCGCGTGTAGAGAATGCGGTCGAGCTCGTCGGGAATGTTCGGCGTCGCAAACCCCTCGACGGTCGCGGTGTATGTCACGTCGAGGCTCTTCGCCGTGGTCTCGACGCGGTGAAGCCGGCACTCGGCGCGGTCGACGGCCTCGGTGAACTCGACCGGCTGGCCGTCGCCCACGATGCTGAACTGCTCCTCGGTCAGCGACGCGAGCCCATGGGCCGCGACCGAGAAGACGAGGGTCGCCGGTTCATTGAGAGTGATCTGCAGAGAAGACGAGAGTTTGCGAAGCACGGGCCAGAGTCTCGCAGGCGAGCTTGAGTGAATGGCAACCGGCGTGTCCCCCCTGGCGCGTCGTCTCCATCGAACGTTCTGGGATCGCGTACCTCGCCCGCTCGGGACCACGCTCGGCACCCCGTTTGGTGCCCGGGCTATCGCGCGGACTGCTCCCCGGTTCCCCGACGCCCCCCGCGCCAGATGAGCCACACGAACAGCGCGACCTCGCCCACGAACGTGAAGGCCCCGAACGAGACTCCGGCGGCAGGGGCGACCGCGACGATGACGGTGTCGATCAGGTAGCCGGCGCCGGCGATGCCCACGAGCGCGGTAGCGCCCGCGACCCGGCCGGAAGCGCCACGAAGACGCCGATCGTCGCGAGCACCTCCATCGTCGCGAGCGCGTTCCCCGCCATCGGCGAGGTGGCACGCGGGGTGGTGCTGTTCGGCGCGCGGCCGATGGACACCTACCACCACGTGGCGAGCAAGGACGCGATCCTCGACGCCATGGTCGACACGGTATTCGGAGAAGTTCATCTCCCGGACGCCTCGGAGACTTGACGCGGCGAGCTCGGCAGACGCTCCCGATCGATGCGCGACGCCGGAGCGAGTGTCGGACGTGGTGAAAACGCCGGACGTTGGTGCCCCCGACAGGAGTCGAACCTGCGACCTACGGTACCGGAAACCGGCGCTCTATCCACTGAGCTACGGAGGCGAACAAGCTGTAAGCGTAGCAGGCACGCGGGCGCCGACTCGCCCGGTGCGGCCGTCCGGCGTGTCCGCCGTCGAGCACGCGCACGGGAGGAAAACGTGTCGAGGACGGGCCACCTGCGGGCGTCAGTTTCCGGCGGAGGCGCCCTCGCGTGCGCCGCTCGAGCCCTCGAACCGCCGCAGCGCGGCAGCGAGCTTGTCGAGGAAGTGATCCACCTCGTCGACGTCGTATCCGACGCGGAATCGCGACGGCGTGAAGCGCACGTCGATGGCTTCACTGGCGGTGATGCTGTTGTCGGCTCGGTCGCCGACCTCGTGGCATCGCAGCGTCGCCGCGGAACGTTCGAGGAACGCGTCGACCTCGCGCTGGTCGTAGCCGGGCTCGAACCTGGTCGTCGTAAAGCGCTGACTGACGATGTCGTCGCTGCGCATGGCGTGCTCCCTCGTGTTCATCGGTCGGCCGCTCGACCCCGTCCGCGGCGGCACCATCGTACGAATCAGTACCGGTCGCGTCGACCGCCGAGCGCGTGATGCGAGAACACGTCATCGAGCGTTCACCGAGAAGACGAGCGCTCGTCGAACTCCGACGAATGAGATGCGACTGCACCTCCCCGCTCTCAGCCGCAATTCAGTAGCGTTGACCGACGGTCCTCGGCGGGCCGTTGGAGGGGACAACGGTGCGACGACCCACGTTGGCGCGAATCTGGACGGCGACGATCGCCTCGATCATCATGGTGTTCGGTCTCGCGGCGCCCGCGGCGCACGCCACGACCCCAGTGACGGCGACCGGCATCGTCACCGATACGACCGACACGATCTCGCCCGACGGCATCAACCGCATCGAGGAAGCAGTCGACGCACTGCGGGCCGAGGACGGGGTGACGATGTACCTCGTCGTCGTCGACACCTTCGCGAACCCCTCCGACGGCTTCGAGTGGGCCACCGAATT
>JBQDJW010000378.1:0-3903 GCA_052086425.1 Pseudoclavibacter sp.
ACCCACGCGGATGCGGCCGGGGTTCCGGATGCGGCCGTCGCCTCGCGAGTGCCGTCGCCGTCGGTCTGGGGGAAATTCGGGTCGGTCACGCGGTACTGCTCCCTCGAGTCACGCTCGCACCAACTCTAGAGGGAACCTCGGGAACGACGAGCGGCGCGCCGACCGGCCGCCGCGCCGAGTCCCCGGGCGACCGCGACGGCGTCGTCGGCGTGAAAGAATGGCCGAATGCTCAGATGGCTCACGGCCGGCGAATCCCACGGCCCCGAACTGCTCGCCATTCTCGAGGGCCTCCCGGCCGGCGTGCCGGTGTCACTCGACCACGTGCGGGCCGATTTGGCGCGCCGGAAGCTCGGCTACGGCCGCGGCGCGCGCATGAAATTCGAGCAGGACGAGCTGCACCTCTCGGCTGGCGTTCGCCACGGCCTCACGATCGGCTCGCCCATCGGGCTGCGGATCGGCAACACCGAATGGCCGAAGTGGACAGAGGTCATGAGCCCCGAGCCCGTCGACGACTCGGTGTTCGAGACGGGGCGAGGGCAGCGGCTCACGCGCCCGCGTCCAGGCCACGCCGACCTGACCGGCATGCAGAAGTACGGCTTCGACGAGGCGCGCCCGGTGCTCGAGCGGGCGAGCGCCCGCGAGACGGCCGCCCGTGTGGCGCTCGGCGCCATCGCGAAGCGATTTCTCGCCGAGCTAGGCATCGAGACGATCAGCCACACGATCGCGATCGGCGACGTGCTGGTTCCCGGCGATGCGCGCATCCCGACCCTCGCCGATCTCGAGGCCATCGACGCCGACCCGGTGCGGATGCTCGACGCTCAGACCTCGAAGCGCGCGATCGAGCTCATCGACGAGATCCGCGCGCAGGGCGACACGATCGGCGGCACGACCGAGGTGGTCGTCTCTGGTCTGCCGAGCGGCATCGGCTCATACGCGCACTGGGATCGCCGCCTCGACGCGAAGCTCGCGGCCGCGCTCATGAGCATTCAGGCGATGAAGGGGGTCGAGGTCGGCGACGGCTTCGAGACGACCCGTCGCCCGGGTTCTGACGCGCACGACCCCCTGTACTCGACGGCCGACGGCATCGCCCGCTCGAGCGACAGGGCCGGCGGAATCGAGGGCGGCATGTCGACGGGCACCCGGCTTCGCGTTCGCGTCGGCATGAAGCCGATCGCGACCGTCCCCCGCGCGCTGCACACGGTCGACACCGCGACCGGGGGCAATGCGACGGCCCACCACCAGCGGTCCGACGTGTGCGCGGTTCCCGCCAGCGGTGTCGTCGCAGAGGCCATGGTCGCCCTCACGATCGCCGACGCCCTGCTCGAGAAATTCGGCGGCGACGGCGTCGCCGAGACGAAGCGCAACATCGGCGCGTACATCGACGCGATCCCGACGCACCTGCGGACGACCCCAGAGCTCACCGACGCCGACGCCAGCGACGATGTCGACGCGACGCCGATGGGCGACTCGCTGAGCGAGTGGCGCGTATGAGCCTCGTGTTCATCGGGCCGCCCGCCGCCGGAAAGTCGCGCGCGGGCCGGCGACTCGCCCGACGCCTCGGCGCGAGCTACACCGACACCGACCGCAGCATCGTCGCCGATCACGGCCCGATCAGCGAGCTGTTCGCGACCAAGGGCGAGGCCGAGTTCCGGGCGCTCGAGCGCGACTATGTCGCGGCCGCCCTCGAATCGTCCGATGTCGTCTCGCTCGGCGGCGGCGCCGTCATGGACGAGCAGACGCAGGCGCTGCTCGCATCGCACACCGTTATCCAGGTGCTCGCGTCGCCTGCGGCGATCGAGCAGCGCATCTCAGGCAACACCAAGCGGCCGCTCATCAAGAGCATCGACGACTGGCGCGCGATCTACGACAGGCGCCGCGAGACGTACGACCGGCTCGCGCAGGTGACGTTCGACACGTCGTTCCGGCCCATGAGCCGGGTCGTCGACGACATCGAGTCGTGGCTGCAGGAGTCGCGGCACGAGGCCGTCGCGGGCGCGACCGGCGGCCGAACGAAGGGAAGCACGCGGGAATGACCCACACCACCATCGACGTAAGCGGAGCGCACGGGCCGATCCTGGTCGGCACCGGGCTCATCCCGACCCTGCCGCAGCTGCTGCCGCAGCTGATCGGCGAACGCGTCGAAAAGCTCCTGATCGTGCACGCGCCGACGCTCGCGGCGATCGCGGAAGACATTCGAGGCTCGCTCGCCGAGCACTACGGGCAGGTGCTCGTCGCCGAGATTCCGGATGCGGAAGGCGCGAAACGCGTGGAGGTCGCCGCCTTCTGCTGGCAGATCCTCGGGCAGGCCGACTTCACGCGCTCGGACGCGATCATCACGATCGGCGGGGGAGCGACGACCGATGTCGGCGGCTTCATCGCCGCCACCTGGCTGCGTGGCGTCAAGGTCGTGCACGTGCCGACGACCGTGCTCGGCATGGTCGACGCGGCCGTCGGCGGCAAGACCGGCATCAACACGAACGAGGGCAAGAACCTCGTCGGGGCATTCCACCCGCCCGCCGGCGTCCTCGCCGACCTCGATGTGCTCGCAGGGCTGCCCCGCAACGAACTGCTCGCAGGATTCGCCGAGGTCGTGAAGGCCGGCTTCATCGCCGAGCCCGAGATCCTCGACATCATCGAGGCCGATTCCGACGCCGCGACCGATCCGACGAACGAGGCCTTCCGCAGGGTCGTCGAACTCGCCATCCGCGTCAAAGCCGAGGTCGTTGGCGAAGATCTCACCGAGCAGGGGCGACGCGAGATCCTGAACTACGGCCACACCCTCGGCCATTCGATCGAGCTCGCCGAGCGCTACCAGTGGCGGCACGGCGCGGCAGTCGCCATCGGCATGCGCTTCGCGGCGGAGCTCGGCAGGCTTTCGGGACGGCTCGGGGACGAGGAGGCCGACCGCCACACGCGCATCCTCGAGTTGCTCGGCCTACCGATCGAGTACCCCGCCTCCCGCTGGCCGACGCTGCTCGCCGGCATGCGGCGCGACAAGAAGGCGCGCGGCGCCATGCTGCGTTTCATCGTGCTCGACGGCATCGGCAAGCCAACCGTGCTGCAGGCTCCAGACGAATCGCTGCTCTTCGCGGCCTACCAGGAAATCGCCTCCTAGCGCCGAGCGCGATCCCGCGTGCTCGGTTCGAGGAGCGCCGTGCGCGTCGCCCCAATCGGCGGTCGAAGATTCTCTGCCAACTTTGGGTTGACGTTTTTCGTCGCACGGATGACTCACCGCCGCATCCGTCCGCGAGTCGGGCACAATGGATTTCAAGCCCCGGGAACATGGGGCTTGTCAGCACCACCACATTCCCAGGAGACACTGTCATGACTCAGCCTGCCCCTTACAGCGCCGGTGGCGTAGCTCCGCAGGAGAAGACGAACGTCCTCTCGATCGTCACGCTCATCCTCGGTATCCTCGGCTTCGCCATCGTCCCGGTCATCACCGGGCACATCTCGCTCAACCAGATCAAGAACACCGGCGAGGGCGGCAAGGTCATGGCCATCATCGGCCTGGTCCTCGGCTACCTCGGCGTGATCGGCTGGATCATCGCCATCATCGCCTGGGTCGCGATCATCGGCGCCGCAGCCACCTCCGGGGCCTACTAGGCCGCCACCCGACGATCGCCGGATGCGGCCCTCGCGACTCGCGGGCCGCATCCGGTACCCCGCCTCCCGACACCCGCGACGATGGAGCTCTCGTGACCATGCACCAGCCTCAGTACCAGCCGCACGGGCCGAACGCTCCGGGTCCCCAGGCCCCGCCGCCGGGGCAGTACCAGCCAGCCCCGATGGGTTACGCGCCAGTGCCGTACGGGCCTCCCGCCCCGCGCCCGACGAACACCATGGCCATCGTCGCGCTCATCGGCGGCATCATGACCGGAATCCTCGGCATCATCTTCGGCC
>JBQDJW010000379.1:0-2529 GCA_052086425.1 Pseudoclavibacter sp.
CCAGTATTCTGCCAGTTTTTCCCTGATTCTGTTACGTTGACGGCAGAAGGGGTGAATGATGTCTGAACCAACCACACCCGTGAAGCGAGCGATGCTGACGATGGGCGAGCACGTCGTCCTCATGCGGAAGATCAATCGCCTCACCGCGAAGCGCACCGCAGCCAGGGCGGGTGTCAGCCTCACGACGTTGAGAAACTTCGAACGCGGCGAGAACGTCGAGTTCACGACGGCCTTGGAGATTCTCCGCGCCGTTGGGCTGCTCGACCAAGTCGTTGCGGGGGCCGATCCCCTCGAGTCATCGCAGGGCCGGGCCCGACTCGCCGCGTTCCTCGACGGACAGCGGACATGAACGACCTCTCGACCCGCGTCGACGTCGGCATCCACCTTCCCGACGGCCGCGAGGTCCGAGCCGGCACGATCGATCAGCTCGTCGTCAGACCGCGACGACAACCAGTCATGACGTTCCGGTACTCCGCTGAATTTCTCACCGACCCGCTGGCATACGAGCTGTCCGCGGACTTGCCGTTGGACGCCGAACTGCACGTCCCCGCAATCCACCTCACGACGTTCCACGCGTTTCGCGACGTCCAGCCGGACAGGTGGGGGACGAGACTCATCGAGTCCGCAGAGCGGCGAGATGCCCGGGCGGCGGGCCGGAAACCGCGCCGGCTCACCGATCTCGATATCCTCCTTCGCATCCCCGACGAAACGAGACAAGGTGCGCTGACATTCGCGCAAAAGGGGACCTCGACTCCCCCGCCCGTCGACATCGCGAAAACCGAGCTGCTCCCGTGGATCGCTTCCGTCACCGGTCGCATCGAGGAGGACGACGAGCTCGATGCTCGCGCGCTCACACTTCTTCCGACCGGAACTGGTGCCGGCGGTGCGCGCCCGAAGTTCACCGTTCGACTCGCGTCCGGTCGACTGGCACTCGCCAAACTCCCCAGCCGTTCCGATCGATGGGATGTCGCACGCTGGGAGGTCGCGACCGCGCGCGCTGCAGCTGACGCCGGGATCGAGGTTCCGAACATGACCTACGTCCCCGGTCGGGGCGGTTCCGACGGGATCACGGTAGTGGAGCGATTCGACCGTGGAGCCGACGGAGTGCGAATCGGCTATCGCAGCGGCGCGGGCCTCCTGCAACTCACGGATGCGACGGACTACACGTACGCCGAACTCGTCTCAGCAGCCATCGCGGTGTCTGATCAGCGCCGCGAACTCGGCGCAGAGCTCTTCCGACGTGTCGCCTTCACGGTGCTCGTGAACAATGCGGACGACCACGCACGAAATCACGGGTTCCTTCGGTCAACGCACGATTGGGTACTCGCACCGGCGTTCGACGTGAATCCGCATCCCGGCGAGCTCGAAGCGACGCCGATTGACCGCGAGGACGACCCGCTGGATCGCGACCTTGGGCGTCTGATCAACGATCGGGATCGGTATCACGTGACCATCGATGAGTCGCGCGAGATGATCGCCGCCGCGCTGAGCGCAGTGGTCCGGGTTCCTGACTATGCCCGGGCGCTCGGGGCGACCAAGACCGAGCTCACACGGTTCGCGGACATTTTCGACGCCGACAGGTTCGCGGCGATCCGTCGTCGGATCGAGGCTCCTGCGGCGAGTTCTCCCGGAAAGGCAACCGCGGACGAGCCCAAACGCGACGCCCGCGGACGCTTCGCCTAAGGGGAGATCACCGCAGCGTGGCTCCGGGCGTGCCCTCGAGACGTTGCCTGCGGTATCTCGTCGGGGATCGGGGTGGCTGCGCTGGGACGCCTACGGCCGCGTCGCCCGCCTGAGCAGCTCGAGCACGTGCTCGTAGTCGCGGCCGGTCGCGCGGCTCATGCCGAGTTCGCACGTTCGGTTCGACGAGGCGTGCGCGTCTGCGCCGAGCGATCGAACCTCGGCCGCCTCGGCGGCGGTCGCCGATTCCGTCAGCTCGGGGTGGAGCATCCCGCGATCGCCCGCGAAGGCGCAGCAGCCCCACTCCTCGGGGATCACGACGTCGCGCGCCACTGCCCGGCCAAGCGTCGAGAGCGCGCCTCCGGTGCCGAGGTGCGCCGACGCGCAGGTCGGGTGGAGCACGAGCGTCTCGACGAGATGCTCATCTTCGACGTCGAGGTGCGGGAGCACGCGCGAGGCGACGAAGTCGATGCCGTCGACCACGCGCATCCGGCCGATGCCGTCTGGGCCCGATGTGCCGGCGCCGCTCCCCCGTTCTGCGCCGATCCGCACCATCTCGACGAGCCCTTCTGTGCATGAGCTCGCCTCGACGATGACCGGCAGTCGGCCGTGGTCGGTGGCGATCCACAGCGCGTCGAGCACGCGGTCAGACATAGCACGGTACCCGTCGAGCATGCCCTTCGACTTCCATGGCGTCCCGCAGCAGAGCCCGCCGAGTCCCGCGGGCGTGCGGAGCCGCACTCCCGCCCGGTCGCACAGTTCGAGCAGTGCCGCCCCTGCGCCGGAACCGTCGCGGGGCGAGGCGAACATTGTGCCGGTGCACGACGCGAAGTGCACGGCTTCGGCGTC
>JBQDJW010000379.1:2539-3896 GCA_052086425.1 Pseudoclavibacter sp.
AGGCAGGCTGCCGTCATAGCGCGGGATGCGGTCGGTTCCGAGCACCTTTCGGCCGACGGTCGTCGCGCCGGTCACGAGCGCCGCCGGCACGTGCTTCGCGACGGTGAGGGCCGCGCCTGCCCCCTTCGTCGCCGGGCCCCACGCCACCGCGGCGCCCTTCCACACGGCGTTCTCGACCGTGCCGCCGCTGTCGGCGCGCAGGCGCCGCACGAGGTCGCCCGTGTTGATGCCGACGGGGCAGGCAGTGACGCACATGCCGTCGACGGCGCAGGTCTGCTCGACGTCGTACTCGGAGGCCTCGCGCAGTTTCGCCGCGAGGCCGTGGTCGCCGCGCGCCTCGGCCGCCGCGAGTTCGCGGCGAGCCACGATGCGCTGACGCGGGGTAAGCGTGAGATCGCGCGAGGGGCAGACGGGCTCGCAATACCCGCACTCGACGCAGCGGTCGGCCTCCTCCTCGATGGGCGGCGCCTGCTTGATGTCGCGCAGGTGCGCGCGGGGGTCGTCGGTGAGCACCGCGCCCGGGTTGAGGGTTCCCGTCGGGTCGGCGAGCCGCTTGAGCTCGCGCATGCAGTCGGTGAGGCCGGCGCCGTATTGGCGCTCGACGAAGGGCGCCATGATTCGGCCGGTGCCGTGCTCGGCCTTCAACGTGCCGCCGTGCCCGAGCACGAGGTCGACGAGGTCGTCGGTGAATGCCTCGTATGCGTCGAGCCGGCCTGCACCGTCGAAGCGCTCGTTGACGAGGAAGTGGATGTTGCCGTCCTTCGCGTGCCCGAAGATGACGCTGTCGCCGTACTCATAGCGGTCGAAGAGCGTCTGCAGGTCGTCGCAGGTGCTCGCGAGATCGGCGACCGGGACGGCGATGTCCTCGAGCATGGCGGTGGTCCCCGACGGGCGCGCGCCCGCGACGGCGGCATACAGACCCTTGCGCACGGCCCAGTAGGCCGCGCGCTCGGCCGCGTCGGACGTGAACGCGCCGCCGCCGACGACGGGAAGCGTGTCGATCACAGCCGAGGTCGCGCCGACCGCGTCGACGAGGTCGTCGGCGTCGTCCCGCTGATGCTCGATCAGCAGGGCGGCGTGCCGTTCGGCGCGGAGCTGCGTGATGAGCCGAGGCGAGGCCGGGTCGCCCGCCGCGACGCGCAGCGAGGCGGCGTCGAGCAGTTCGATCGCGCCGAGGCCGGAGTCGACGAGCGCGGGAAGCGCCTCGGTCGCCCGGAAGATGTCGTCGAAGACGAGCAGCGACGTCGACGCGTGCGCGAGCCGGGGCACGGTCTCGAACGTCGCCTCGGCGACGAACGCGAGCGTGCCTTCGCTGCCGATGACGAGGTGCGCGAAGATTTCGGCGGGTGTGTCGTAG
>JBQDJW010000380.1:0-3877 GCA_052086425.1 Pseudoclavibacter sp.
CGAGGAGCTGCTTCACGAACCCCTTGTCGAGGACGGTGAGCTCGTCGGCGTAGGCGCGCAGTATGGTGGCGCCGCGGATGCGGGACTCGCTCGAGGCGTCGTTGGCGCCGATGACGTGCACTTCGTGGCCGAGGATGCGGGCGGTGGGCGCGCCGGCGCGGTATTGCACGGCGCTGCGGAAGGCACGGAGGCCGTCGGCTTTGTCGATGGTGCCGAAGAAGTTGCGGTAGATGCTGTCGCGGTTCTTGCCGGTGATGAGGAATTCACCGCCGGTGGGGTCGGCGGCGAGTTCGAGGAGGTACGCGAGGACGCTCGAGTAGGTCTTGCCGGACCGGACCGAGCCTTCCCACACGTTGACGCGGCCGTCAGCTTCCCGGAGGCTCTGTTTCTGCTTCGGGGAGAGCGTCGCCATCGTCGTCCCCTTCGTCGTGGAGCTGGGCGGCGAAGTCGACGAGCGCGGCCTTGACCGCGTCGAGGTCGGCGGCGTCCTTGGGCGCTT
Organism: Pseudoclavibacter sp.; assembly: GCA_052086425.1. Lineage (GTDB taxonomy): Bacteria > Actinomycetota > Actinomycetes > Actinomycetales > Microbacteriaceae > Pseudoclavibacter. The sequence goes on from JBQDJW010000380.1 coordinate 500, forward strand.
CGACGATGCGGGTGGCCTTGTCGAACGCGATGCCCGCCGTGGTGAGTGCGTTGCGCTGCACCTCTATCGGGGGTGTCTTGAACGTGTGCTCGTTGTACGAGTTGTCCTTGCCGCCGAAGTTGTAGACCGTGTACGGGTTGTCGAGGTCGTCGACGATCTTGTGGGCGCGCTGCATCATCTTCTGCGCGAGCTCGACGCGCGAGGCGGCGAGGTCGACCTGGCGGGCCTCGGTCGCCTGTTTCGTTGCTGACCGGTCAGTGGACCGGCCCGCCGCTCGGAGCACGGTTGTGACGGTTCCGGCCGCTCGGCCGGTCTCGCGCGCGATGGCGTTGCGGGAGTGGCCCTGGGCGTGGAGGTCGAGGATGCGGGTGCGTTCGGCGTCGCTGAGCGGGGTTGACATGGCGGGCTCCTGTGCCCGTCTGGGGCATCACGGCGTGGGCTGCTCGTGTTTCCGTTCGCAGTGGCGGGCGAGGCTGGGGACGACGTATGTGGTGCTGCAGGTCGCGCACCGCCATGGGGTGGTGTCGGTCATCCTTGGAAGTTGACGGAGTGGCCTTCGGGGATGGACTCCCAGTCGATGGTGAGGTCGTCGGTAGGGAACGTGACGGTGACGAGCTTCGTGTCATCGGGGGTCTTTGAGACGGCGATGAAGGTGTCGATAGGGCCGGGGAGTGCCTGGCCGTCGACGGTGACGGTTTCGCCGATGTGGATGTTGGCTGCCATGGTGCGTCTCCGGTTGTTGGGGTGGCCGGGCGGCGACGACGATGCCGCCCGGCCTGATCATCGCTCGCTTGGCCACTGCGTTGAGCTGGCGCATTCCCCCAGGAACGCCGAACGCCCCGGCGCGCGCGTGTGGCGGTCGGGGCGTTCGTGTGGCTGATTCTGATCTAACAGGGTGACAACGGGGTCATGTCAAGCCGCACGCCGGATCGGGTTCGCGCGCACCTTGCGCCGATACCAGGCGAGGAGGACCTCGAGGTCGACGAGCATCGCGCCGCGCTCATCGAACATGACCGGCATGCCCTCGGCCCGCCAGCGGCGAATGGTGCGCACGTCGCGGCCTGTGCGGCGAGACGCTTCCCGTGTTGTTAGTTCCCTCACGTGCTTCATTTCAGCTCTTTCGTCTGAGAGTAGCGACGACCTCGCGAACATCCTCGTGCACCGCTTCAAGCGCCTTGGTGGTTTGAGCATGGGATTCACTGAAATGCGGGTTCTGGTGATTTCTGTTTTTCACAGAAGTCTCCGTGAATCTGTAATGGTGTGACTCTGTCATCTCAATTGCTTTGTTGAGGTTGCTGGTCCGATCCTTTGAGGCGTCGATGACAGCGTAAAGGTCTCCGATTCGGAAAAGTACTTCTCGCGTCGTCCCGTACCAAATATTCTCATCGTTGGACAGAGTGATTATCGACGACGTGTCGTCGTTTGGTCCGAGATAGGCGTCGTCGCCGTTTTGGAGGAGTGGGGGAATCTTCAGCACGTGCCCACGCATTTGCGTAAGAATCTCTTGACCCTCGTTTGCGAATCCGGAAATTTTCTCGCGCTGACGACTTTTGTCGGACAGGAAATCCTCGCGGTCATCCCGCTGTTTTTGTTGCCAGCGTGTGGCGACGAATTGGAGCAGCGGGACTCCAACAGTGCCAACCGCACCGAGGGCCGCCACAATTAGCACAGTCCAGTCACCTGTCAACGTGATGCCGCCCTCGAAGATTGGGTCGCCGCGGAGTCGCGGATCTCAACAATGATCTCTTGCATCGCCCACCACGTCGAGCCTCGCCTCGGCTGCCTCCGCCCGCGCTGTCTGCTCGGCGTATGTCAGAGCGAACCCAGGGGCGATACTCGCGACCTTCTCGTCGAGTTTCCCGCCGACCACGTACGACAGGATGCGCAGCGGCACCACGGCCTCGCCGTAGTCGCCCCATGCACCACCGACCCACCAGCCCTCGTCATCGCCGACCTCAGCGTCACGGCGCTTAATGCCTTCAAGAGCGGTCTCGGCGGCCTCTGCCCGCGCCAGGTGTTCCGCGCTCCGTGCCGCCTGCGCTTTCGTGAGGGAACGCAGCCGCTCGACCTCAGCTTCCAGCTCCGCGAGCCGGTCGGCTTCGGCTCGTGTCTCGTCACTCATCGCCCTCACCACCCCCGGACATTGAGCACCTACATTGGGATCATGGACTATGACAGCCTGCACGGCACCTCGATCCGCTTCGACGACACCGTCTACAACATTCAGACGTCGTCGATCGGTCCCGGCTACTTCATCTTCGACGGTAGGTCGCAAGTCGGGCAACTCATCCGGAATAGCGATGGCACCTTCTTCGCCGAGAGCAGCAGCACAGGGTCGGTCGATAGATCGATTGCTGATCTCGAGGGCGCGCTGCGCTTCGCCGCCATCGGCCTCATCCGGTAGTGGGGCCGAATTCTCGCAGATCACGAGGTACCCCCAAGCCCCATCGAGGCCCTCGACTGGGGGTTCCATTGAGGTCTCCCTGTCGTAGTTACGCAGTCACGCCGGCATAAGTCGGCCGCCCTGGCGGCGCTGGTCCGGTGCCAAATCGATAGCGTTCGATTGGACGAGGTGGCGTTCGACGCAGCGCATTCGGACTCGGCAGCAGAGGCGGTGCGGGCGCCGCGGGAGTGGTGCGTGAACTCCCGGTCGTTTCGGTCCGGCAGCGGCAACGAGAACCGCACCTGACGGGCACCGAGCCGAAAGGCGATCACCGCGCTGCCCGGCTCGGACAGGTAGCCGAAGTGCGTCGCTCCGTACCGTCCGAGCGTCTTCTCGAGCTCGGCGCGGGAACGCTCGACGGTGACCTCCGTGTTCTTCGCATAGGTCGTCATGTCTCTTGTCCTTTCTCACGCCGCCGCGGCAGCTTTCGGGCTGGTCTTCTTGAGGTAGGCGTCTCGGCGGCGCGCTTGTGCCGCGACGAGCTGGTCGTGCTGCTCGAGTGGATGCGTGGCGCCCCAGAGGGACACCCAGCGGGGTTGCCGGTGCAGCGCGATCTGGGCGTCAATGACGTCGGCGGGTGTCGGCTCGACCTGCATGGGTTCGCCGTCTTCGACGAATCGTTCGTCCCATACCGTCCACGTACAGTTGGCGCAGTCGGCGGCGATCGTCCAGTGCGGCAGCGACGTGTCTGGTCGGGGGTCGCAGCGGCGCGCGTGGTGCTCGACGATGCGTGCGCCGTCGAGGGCCGCGCACGGGTCGCAGACGAGCATCAGGGTGGCGCCGACAGGGGACACTGAGCCGCCCTGGTTGAGTGCCGAGGTCGACCCGCAGTCGCGGCACCGGTCTGGGTGGTCGCGCTTGTGCGCCTTCCAGGCCGCGTCGAGACCACCCTTGGCGCCTGCCGGGGGCCCGTCGAATGCGGGCGAGTACACGGG
>JBQDJW010000381.1:0-3865 GCA_052086425.1 Pseudoclavibacter sp.
CTCAGCGGCACCCGACGCCGCTATATCGCGTCGGGGGTCCGCTGAGTCGATTCAAATTGCACGGAAGATGCTCGACCGGTCCGCAGAGCGGCGCCCGGACCGTCCGAGAGTGCGTTTGCATGGTCTCGGCGGAAGGCCACGCCAGATAGAGGCCTGGGGTTCCGCTCAGACCACGCGAATGGCAGCAGATTGCGCATCGCGGGCCAGTCGGCGGGGGCGCGGCGGCCTACGGCATCGTCGGCAGGGCGATGCTTCCGCCTGTGTGCTGCCCGACGCCGAGGTCGTCGCGCCGATAGACCCGCACGCCCGCGAGGTCGCCGCTCTCGACCTTCCGCACCCAGTCGGGGTCTGCGATCAGACTGCGGCCGACCGCGACGAGCTCGAAGTCTCCGGCGTCGAATCGCCTCGCGAGCTCCCGCAGGCTCGATTCGATGACGCCGGCGTCGTCGACCGCCACCGATGCATCCGGGCAGCCGCTCACGAGACCGCCGCCTCCGGCGCCAAGAGCCCCCGCCTCGCCTGGCCGCTCCATGATCGCGGCACGAAGCCCCACGCTGCCGACAGTGATCACCGGGAGCCGGCCAAGCGACGCCGCCCACCCGGCCAGGCTTCGCTCGGAGCCCTCCCATTCCGGCTGCCAGAACCGGCGCGTCGAGGCGTGAACGGCGTCGGCGCCCGCCGCAGCGATCACGTCGAGGAGCTCCCCGAACTCCTCGGGCGACGCCGCGATCCGGGCGTCGAAGTCCGCTTCTTTCCACTGCGAGATGCGCACCGAGACGATGAAGTCCGGGCCGCACGCGTCGCGGATGCCGATGATGATCTCAGCGAGAAGCCGAGCGCGATCGCGCAGGCGCGACCCGCCGTACTCATCGTCTCGCCGGTTCGTCTCGTGCCAGAGGAATTGGTCGAGCAGGTAGCCGTGCGCGCCGTGGACCTCGACGCCGTCGGCCCCTGCTGCCTGCGCGAGGGCGGCGCTGCGCACGAACGCGTCGCGGATCTCTCGGATCTCGCCGATCGTCGCGGCCCGGCCATTCGCCCGGCCCGCGTAGGCGAGTCCAGACGGACTCAGCGTCGGATGCTCCGACCATGCGTCGAGGCCTGTTTCCTCGCGGATCGCCCCCTCGTGCCATAGCTGCAGCAGCATGTGTCCGCCGGCGTCCTTGACCGCCCCGACGCAGGCTGTCCACGCGGGAAGAGTCGCCGGCGTCAGGCGCGCGAAGAACTCGGATCGCGTCGCGGACGGATGGTCGACGGCGACCGACTCGGAGATGATGAGCCCGACGCCGCCCTCGGCCCTCGCTCGGTAGTAGTCGGCGAGTCGCGCATCCGGGGTGCCGTCCTCGCACCAGCCGCGCTGCATGCCCGGCATCACGAATCGATTGGGAAGCGTCACGCCCGCGAGTCGCCGCGGGCTGAAGAGCCCGCCGACGTCAGGCGCCGTCACGCGACCCACTCCGCGGCCGTTCTGGGCGCATCGGCGTCACCCGCCGAGTCCGCCGAGTCCACCCGAAGAACCGCACTTCGAACCGCCACCGCAACCTCACAAAGCTCTCGGACGGCGCTGATGCCCCGTTGCACCGACCGTGTTCGCGACATCCTGCCGAGAAAGCCGGCGCGGGTGAACGCGGATTCCTCCTGAGGGAACACAACCGTGTTCCCAGACAGCGCCGCTACCGCAGCGGCCGGCTGAGCGCCTCTGGCGGCATCCAGGGCAGTTGCTGCATATCGACGCGGCGAGCGCCGCAGTCCGTGCACCGAACGTAGACGACGAAGCCCGCGCTGGTCGCGTGGCGCGATTCGAGCATCCAGCCGTGTTCGCACTCGCGTTCGCGGCTGTGTCCACGGTCGTTCGGCGATGTCGAGCGGTCGGTGATGCGAGCATCCGTGGCATCGGATGCGGTGGGGTCGGCGGGCTGGCGCGTTCGGGCGGACGTCAGGTCGAGTGATTCGGTGTCCATGACCCCGAGCATGATGTAATGCCGCTATGCATCTCAACCCTTACGGCGAATACGCGGTCCTCATGGCGGCGTCCTTGGCGAACGACTGGCCGGGCGACCGCGACGCCCTCGAGGCCCGCACGCGCGAGTGCGGCATGACCATTGACTTCCCCGTGATGCCGGATGACGTACCGAACACCAGGCACGTCATCGACGGCTGGCTGCAGGTCGTCGACGCCCCGTCGCCCGAGCGCAAAGCCGAGCTGCTGAACCGGCACATGGCGTCGGCTGCGGCGTATCCGCGCATGACCGACCACGCGGGCGACGGCTGGCACATCCACTACCGCGACGAGCGCGACTTCATGCCGGTCGTACTGCGAGCCGTGATCAGCGTCGGCACCGCGCTGCACCTCACGACCCGCGGAATGGACAGGTTGGGGCGGTGCGCTGCGGGCGAGTTTCCGGGCGATCCGTGCACGAATGTCGTCGTCGACGTGACGCGTAATGGTCGTCAGAAGTACTGCTCGGTGCGGTGCGCCAACCGGGCCGCTGTGCGGCGCCACCGCGCGCGGGCGGGAGCGAGGTAGCCGGGCGCGCGCGGGAGCGGGGGGCCAACCCCAGAGTGTGCGCGATTGCCCGGAGTGACGCGTCATTCCGGGCACAAACGCACACCAGAGCACTCGAATCGCGACATCCGGGCGTGTCGGCCCGGGATGCGGCGGGCGGCACTGCGGGCGCGGCGCGGCAGGCCGGGCGCGGCGAGGCGAGGCGGGTGCGCGCCTACACCCCGAAGCGCGGCGCGGCAGGTGCGCGACTACACCCCGAAGCGCGGCGTGAGGTCGGGGTCGTCGCGGTCGGCGAGGGCCAACGCGTCGCTTGCGCCTGCCCATTGCTCGGCCTCGCGCTCGGGCAGGTCGTCGACCGAGCGAATCACGCGCGCCGGGTTGCCGACGGCGACCGACCTGGGCGGGATGCTGCGGGTGACGACCGCGCCCGCCCCGACGACGCTGCCCGCGCCGATCGTGACGCCCGGCGCGACGATGACGCCGCCGCCGAGCCACACGCCCGCCTCGATCGTGATGGGTTCGCCCGCCTCGACGCCGCTCGCCCGCAGCTCGGGGTTGATGGGATGCGTCGGGGCGAGGAGTTGAACGTTCGGTCCGAGCTGCGCGTCGTCGCCGATGCGGATCGGCACGACGTCGAGCGCCGTCAGGTTGGCGTTGATGAAGACGCGGTCGCCGACGAACACGTTCGAGCCGTCGTCGACGAAGAGCGGTGGCACGACGTGCGAGCGCTCGCCGAGTGAGCCGAGCAGGTCGCGCAGCACGTCCTGCGCGGCGTCATAGTCGCGCAGCATCTCGTCGCGGTACTGCTGCGTGAGCGCGAGGGCGCGGCCGGCGCGGGCGCCGATCTCGGCGTTCCCGACATAGGGCAAGCCCGCGCTGCGGCGCTCGAGCTGGGTCTGCACCGTCGGCGCGTTGGCAGTTGGGTCCGATGCCGAAGCCGGACGCGGCAGGCCGAAGGCAGCGTCCGACGCGGCGTCGGGGTTCGCGGCAGCCGGGGCGGTGTCGCCGCCCGCACCGGCGTCGCCACGGCCGTCCGTCGCTCCCCCGCCGTCGCTCACGCCGACTCCCCGAGCGACTCGAACCGCAACCCGGCCGGATCGGCGACGTGCTCGTCGCGCACGTGCGCGACGTGCGTGAACCCCTGCGCCTCGAGCGACGCGAGCAGGCCGCGCACGTTCTTGGGCTTGCGCTCGACGCGCACGCGCCCTGCCTCGCCCGACGCGAGCACGGCCGCCTTGACGCGAACGAGGTCGGCCGCCGGCAGCCTCTTGTCGGCGAGGAGAGCGACGTCGCGCGCCTCGCCCGCCTCGTCGAGCTCGGCGAGGTCGACGATGCGCTCGAAGCCGATCGAGAACCCGCATG
>JBQDJW010000382.1:0-3851 GCA_052086425.1 Pseudoclavibacter sp.
CCCGGACAGCTCGACTGACCCGGACAGCTCGACCGACCCGGACAGCTCGTCTGACGACTCGGTTGACCCCGATGACTCGGCCGCGTCGACCTCGAGCACCTCGACGCAGGCGAGCGCCTCGTCGAGCACCTCGGGATCGCAGACGTCGAGCAGCGCCAGCACGTCGAGCAGCGCCAGCACATCCAGCAACGCCAATGCCTCGAGCAGCGGCAACCTCACCCCCACCGGTGACGACAACGGGCTGCTGATGTGGCTCGCGGGTGGCGGCTTGCTCGTTGCCCTCGCCGGCGCGGGTCTGCTGCGGTGGATCTCGCGGAAGCCGTCTGACGTGTAGTCATACGGCCACCTCACAGCGGCCGGCTCAGTTCACGCGCAAGCGCGGACTGGGTCGGCCGTTGTGGCCGTTGCCCGCGTAATATTTCGTGTAAACCGAGGCTGGAGCCGATGTCGAAGAAGAGAACCGTTCGGATGACCCGGGGGCGGCGAGCAGTCATCGTTCTGCTGTCCGCGTTCACCGCCTGGCACGTGTTCGCCTCGTTCCTCTGGATCGGGCCGTACAACAACATCCGGCAGGCCATTCCGGGCGACATGCTGCAGCAGTACATGATCCCGATGTTCGGGCAGAGCTGGAGCGTGTTCGCGCCCGAACCGATCAACGGCGACTACCGGCTGCAGATCCGAGCGACTCTCGGCGATGAGGAGGGTGCGCGCGAGACCGACTTCGTCGACGCGACGGCCGCGGAGTTCGCGATGCTCGCCTACAACTTGACACCGCCTCGCGCCTCGATCCACGCGAACGAGGTGACGTCGACGCTGTTCAACGCCTACAAGGGCCTCTCCGACGAGCAGAAGGAAATCGTCGCGCTCGGCTACTACAGCGGCAACGACTGGGACGACCGCCTCGATGCGGCCCTTGAGGTAACGGGCGATCCGGCTTCGGCGCGCGCGTACTTCGACGCGGAGCAGACGGTGACGGCCTACGCGACGCAGGCCGCCTACGCGGTCTGGGGCGAGGAAGTCACATACGTGCAGTTCGTCGTGAGCCGGCAGAACGTGATCCCGTATGAGCAGCGCAACGACCCGGATGCGCAGCGTCCGGCCGTGCAACCGGTACCGACTGGCTGGCGCGGGCCGGTCGAGCTGCCCGGGCAGTCGCGCGACAACTTCGCGAACGTGTTCCTGCGCGCGCTCGAGCTCTCGGGGCAGTCCGACCTGATCGAGACGCGCGCATGAGCCGCGGAACGACGCCAGGTCGCGGACGGTCCACGAACTCGAGCCGCGCGAACGGCGCCAAACGTGGCGCAGGTGCGAGGGGAACGTCCGGCGCGAATCGAGCCAAGACCGCGAACCGGGCCAAGACCGCGAACCGTGCGAACGTCACGACCCCGGCCGGCGTCGGCTCGACACTGCGGGCGCTCGGCATCGCGATCGCGGTGTTCCTTCAGGGCATCTGGGGGGTCGTGCGCGACGCCACCGTGACGGTGTTCACATTCGTCGAGGGCTGGCTCGTCGAGAAGAAGCAGGCGCGCTACGGCTTCGCGGTCACGCGCATCCTGGTCGGTGCCATGGGGCTCGGCCTGCTCGCCTCGAACTTCACGACGCGCCTCTACACCTTCGGCAGCGGGTCGGCCTGGAACGGCGAGGCCGCAGACCCGCGAAGCGACTTCCCGAACATCTGGATCTTCAGCCTGTTCAACCGCGTCGCGCTCAACGACGTGATCTTCACGATTCTCTACCTCGCGCTCGGCGTGCTCGCGCTGCTCGTGCTGCTCGGGTGGCGCAAGCGGTTCGTCTTGCCGCTCTACTTCGTCGGGTGGGTGTCGTTCATCGAGATGAACGACCTCGTCGGCGACCAGGGCGACAACATGTACCGCATCACGCTGCTGACGCTGATGTTCACCGACTGCGCGAGTCGATGGTCGTTGGATGCGCGCAGGCGCAGGAGGCAGCGCGGTGAGCGGCGCGGGCCGAACTTCCTCCGAGAGCTGGTGAACGGCGACCCGATCGTGCCGGCCTGGTTCACGAACCCGGTGCACAACTTGGCGCTCGTGACGCTCACGGCGCAGGTGAGCTTCATCTACGTGTCTGGCGCGCTGTTCAAGGCGGGCGGTGCTCCCTGGCAGGACGGCACGGCGATCTACGCGCCGCTCATGACGCAACGGTTCGGGCCGTGGCCGGAGCTCAGCGACATCATCGTCGCGTGGCCGCCGCTGCTCGCGGCCCTGGCGTGGGGATCGATCATCCTGCAGCTGTCGTTCCCGTTCATGCTGCTGCGCCGCCCGACGCGCATCATCGCGCTCGTGGGAATCGGCGGATTCCACGTGGGCATCGCCGTGCTCATGGGCCTGCCGTGGTTCTCGCTTGCCATGATCGCGGTCGACGCCGTGTTCGTGCGCGACTCGACGTGGCGCGGGCTCGGCGACCGGATCTCGGGAGCGTGGGCCGAGGGCAGACGACGCGCGAGACCGGGAGGCGACCGCGCCGGCTCCGGGGACGCTGACGCAGACCCTGCTGACGCGGACCCGAGTGACGCAGGCCCTGCTGGCGCAGGCCCCGCAAGCGGCGACCGTGCAGAGGGCAACTTCGCAGACGCAGACGAGCGCGATGAGGACCTGGGTCGGGATCAATCGCGCGATCGTGACGAGGAACACGTCCTGGACGATGATCTGACCGAGGACGACGAGCTGATTGAGGACGACGACCTCGACGAGGACGACGAAGAGGACGAAGAGGAACAGGCCAAGGCCGACGACGGTCGCTCGGACCGCGACGGCGCCGCGAAAGCCCGTGCGGGGTCTCGCACATGACCGACGCGGTGGTCGTCGGCTCGGGCCCGAACGGGCTCGCGGCCGCGGTCACCCTCGCTCGGGCGGGTCTCGAGGTCGAGGTGTTCGAGGCCGAGCAGACGATCGGGGGCGGGGCGCGCACGCTGCCGTCCGACACCCACCCGGGCGTCGCCCATGACGTCTGCTCGGCCGTGCAGCCGATGGCCATCGCGAGTCCGTTCTTCCGCGAGTTCGACCTGGCTGCCCGCGGCGTCGAGCTGCGGTCGCCCGACATCGCATACGCGCAGCCCCTCGACGACGGGCCGGCCGGAATCGCGTACCGATCGCTCGACGACACGGCGGCCGACCTCGGCGCGGATGGCGCCGCGTGGCGGGGCCTGTTCGAGCCGCTGGTTCGGCACGCCGACACGTTCGTGCGGCTCGCCCTCGGCGACCGGCGCGATCTTGTGTCGACGCTCGCGAGCGGCAGCGGCGTCGCGACGGCCGTGCACGCAGGGCTGCGCCTGCTCGAAACGGCGACGCCCGCCTGGAATGCGCGGTTCGCAGGCGATCGCGCAAGCGCGCTCCTCACGGGCGTCGCCTCGCATGCGATCTCGCCCCTGCCGGGGTTCACCGCGGCGGGAACGACGCTTCTTCTCGCGACGCTCGCGCACGCGGTCGGTTGGCCGATCCCGGTCGGCGGCTCGCAGGCCATCGTCAACGCGCTGGTGACCGATCTCGAGGCGCACGGCGGGCGCATCCGCACCGATACGCGCATCCGGTCATCGCGCGAACTGCCGCAGGCCAGGGTCGTGCTCGCCGACGTCGCGCCGGGTGCGGCGCTGTCGATCTGGCGAGACGAACTGCCGAGCCGCGTGCGGCGGGGGCTCGCGAGGTTCCGGCATGGCGGGTCGGCCGCGAAGGTCGACTTCGTGCTGAACGGGCCGGTGCCGTGGCGCGATGAGCGCGTGGCGCGCGCGGCGACCGTGCACGTCGCCGGAACTCGGGCCGACATGGTCGCGGCCGAGTCGGCGGCGCAGCGCGGCGTGCTGCCGAAGCATCCGGTCGTGCTGTTCTCGGATGCGG
>JBQDJW010000383.1:0-3848 GCA_052086425.1 Pseudoclavibacter sp.
ACCAGACACCGTCATCGCCATGCAGCAGCTCGCCGCGAAGGTGCACGTCGACGACTCGATCCTCGAGTACGTGTCGCAGATCGTCACGGCAACGCGCGGCGACCGCGACGTCATGCTCGGCGTCTCGATGCGCGGCGCCCTCGCGCTCACGCGCGCCGCTCGCACCTGGGCGGTCTCGCAGGGCCGCGGCTACGTCACGCCTGACGACGTGCGCGAGCTCGCCGAGCCCGTGCTCGCGCACCGCATCATCGTCGATCCCGAGTCGGAGTTCGCCGGCACGAGCGCGGCCGACATCGTCGGCCGAATCCTCATCGACATCGCGCCTCCCCAGTACCGCACGGCCTAGCGCCGCGCCCGCACCCGATCACCCCCGAGAGCCACCGAGAACCGTCAATGACTGCACCAGCATCAGCACCCGGCCGCGCCACGCCGCATCCAGAGCCCGGCGCGAACGGCGCGCCCGGCGGCGACGCGGCAATGCCGGCCCTGCAGCAGGCGCCGGCGGAGGCGGGCGCGCAACAGGGTCCGGCGCCGCAGGGGCGACCGAGTCAGGGGCAGGACGCGGGCGCAGCCGAGGCGGTCAGCGTCGAGCGCGACCGGTTCGAGGGCTTCGTCGCCGTCATCCGAGCCTTGGGCGGATGGATCGGCCGGCTCGCGACGCGCGTGTGGACCGCGATCTCGCCCGTCGTCCGCGTCGTCACGACGCTCGCGCTCGTGCTCATCGGCGCCGGTGTCATCATGCTCGTCGTCGGCCTGCTGCTCGGCTGGATCGAGCTGCTCGCGGTCGGCGGCGTCGCGATCGCCGCGGTGCTCGCCGCCGTGCCATTCGCATTCGGCCGCGCCGTGTACGAGGTCGAGATCGAGCTCAACCCCAAGCGGGTGACGGTCGGCGACCGCGCGCTCGGGCGCCTCACGGTCCGCAACGCGGGGGAGCGCCGCTCGCTTCCCACCCGCATGGAGTTCCCCGTCGGCAAGGGGCGCGCCGAGTTCGGCATCCCCATGCTCCAGCCGGGGCAGGCGCACGAGGAGCTCTTCGCCGTGCCGACGACGCGCCGCGCCGTCATCCCGGCCGGCCCAGCGAGGTCGATCCGCGGCGACGAACTCGGAATCCTGCGCCGCGTCGTGAAGTGGACCGGCGTGATCGACCTGTTCGTGCATCCGCGCACCGTGCGCCTCGAGTCGTCGGCCGCAGGCATCCTGCGTGACCTCGAGGGCGTCACGACGACGAAGATCACCGACCACGATCTCGCATTCCACGCCCTGCGCCCCTACGAGCCGGGCGATGACCTCCGCAACGTGCACTGGAAGACGACGGCGCGCACCGGCACGCTCATGGTGCGGCAGTTCGAAGAGACGCGTCGCTCGCAGATCACCGTCGTGCACACCCTCGACCGAGACCGTTACCGCGGCGAAGACGAGTTCGAGCTCGGCATCTCGGTGTTCGCGTCGATCGTGCAGCAGGTCCTGCGCGAAGACCTCGATATCGAGGCCGTCAACGAGCGCGGCGTGCTGCCGACCCGCTCGACCGTCGCGATGCTCGACGAAACCTGCCGCTTCGACGTCGTCGACTCCAAGCATCCGTCGTTCCGCTCGTACGTCGCGAGCGCAACGCGCAAGCTCTCGCCGCCAACGGTCGTCATCGTCGTCGGCGGCAGCGGGCTCACGCCGGGCGACCTGCACCAGGTGCGCTCGCTATTCGCGCACGAGGTGAAGGTCACCGCCTTCCGCTGCGACACCGAGGCGCGCGTCGGCCGCAGGCAGCTCGGCGACCTCACCATCGGCACGGTCTCCGCTCTCGGCGACCTGCCGCGACTGCTGCGCGGACGAGGGTTGGTCTGACATGTCGAACGCAACGGGAGCATCCACGACCACTGCGGGCCGAGCCGGGGGAGCGGCCGAGGGCGACGTCGAGCGGCCGCGCTTTACGCCGCGCGGTTGGATCGACCTCGGCGTCTTCGCCGGCCTGATCCTGGTCGCCATGCTCGGGTTCCAGTCGCCGTTCGGCGGCTGGTGGTTCATGCTCGCGACCGCCGGCGGCCTCATCGTTGGTGTGGGCGCGGCGCTGCTCGGCCAGCTGTGGCGGCTCAACACGCTCAACACGGTGCTCATCGGCATCGCCGGCTACTTCGTGCTCGGGACGGCGTTCGCTCTGCCGCTCTCGGGCTTCTTCGCCGTGCTGCCGACGTTTCAGACGCTCGCGGCGCTCGCACTCGGCGCCGTCCGGTCGTGGCGCGACATCATCACGCTGCAGCCGCCGGTCGAGGGGCCAGACGAAACGCTCGTGCTGCCGTACATCGCGACCTTCGCCGTCGCGCTCGCCGGCTCGATCCTGATCCTGCGGTGGCTGCAGCGACACCCGCGCTCGGTCGGGCGCGCGGCCGTCATCCTCACCCTCCCGTTCGCGCTGTTCGTGCTCACCGTCATCGTCGGAACGGCGCAGCCGTTCCTCGGTCTGCTCCGCGGGCTCGCCATCGGGCTCGCCGCACTCGTGTGGCTCGGCTGGCGCCGCGGCCTGCCGAACGTCGCAGGTGACGACGCGCGCCGCGGTCTGTGGCGGCGCCGCCTCGCGGGCACGGCCGTGCTCGCGATCGCCGCCGGAGCCGTCACCGGCGGCGCCGGGGCGTTGACGCAGCCGCTCGTCGACAGCGACCGCTTCGTGCTGCGCGATGAGGTCACGCCGCCGTTCGACCCGTTCCTGTATGAGAGCCCGCTCGCCGGGTTCCGCACATACACGAAAGAGCTGCGCGACACCGTGCTGTTCAAGGTCGGCGGCCTGCAGGCGGGCGACTCGCTCCGCCTCGCGGTGCTCGACTCGTACACCGGCAAGAAGTGGGAGATCGCCGACCCCAACCTGGGGATGACGGGCGCGGGCACCTACAACCTCGTCGGGCGCGACGTGCCGGAGTCGACGTTCATCACCTCGTCGTCGAGCCGCCAGATCGAGGTGCACGTCGAGAACTACGACGACATCTGGCTGCCGACGGTCGGCGCGCCGAACCGCATCGACCTGCTCATCGGCAACATCGGCAGCCGTCGAAGCGAGCTGCGGTACAACGGCCAAACCGGCACGGGGCTCATCATGGGCGGCATCGGCGCGGGAGACATCTACGCGATCACCGCCGACATGCAGGACTTCCCGCTCGACGGTCAGCTCGACAACACGCCGGTCGCGAACATCGACCTGCCGCCTGCCGCCGCCGCGCCTGCCGCACTCGTCGAACGCATGCAGACGTTCATTCAGGGCGAGACCTCTCCGTACCTGCAGCTGCGTGCGATCGAGCAGGCGTTCACATCGCAGGGATACCTCAGCCATGGCACCGCGAGCGACTTCGCCCCGTCGCGGGCCGGTCACGGACTCGACCGCATGCAAGAGCTCTTCGATCTGCGCTACATGATCGGCGACGCGGAGCAGTATGCGTCGGCGATGGCACTCATGGCGCGCGAGCTCGGCTACCCGGCTCGCGTGGTCATGGGCCTCTCACCCGAGTCGATTCCCGAGGGCGGGGGGCTGACCGACGTACATGGCAGCGACATCACGGCCTGGGTCGAGGTGCCGTTCGAAGGCTTCGGTTGGGTGCGCTTCGACCCGACGCCGGAGCAGACCGATGTGCCGGTCAACACGGTCTCCGACCCGCAGACGAAGCCGCGCGCGCAGGTGCGCCAGCCTCCGCAGACGGAGGAGCGGCCCGATGACCTCATCACGGCCGCCGACCGACCGGAGGACGAGGATGACAAGCTCGACGAGAGCGAGTGGCCCAGGTCGGTCTGGGCGAACGGCATCGCCGACGCCGTGCCGCTCGTGCTGTACGTGATCCCGCTGCTCGTCTACGTGATCATCAGGGCGATCA
>JBQDJW010000384.1:0-3835 GCA_052086425.1 Pseudoclavibacter sp.
TGGGATTCGCCGGATGCGGCGGGCGGCGGGGGCGCGAGCGGCACGGGGGCGGGTGCACGGATCGTGGCCGTCGACGCTTTCGACAGCGAGGCCGACGCGGTGCTGCCCGACGACCTCGTCCTGCTGCCCGGCCTCGTCGACTCGCACGTGCACCTCAACGAGCCGGGCCGCACCGAATGGGAGGGCTTCGAGACCGGGACGGCCGCCGCGCTCGCGGGCGGGATCGCGACGGTCTTCGACATGCCGCTCAACAGCATCCCGGTCACCACGACGCCGCAGGCTCTCGCCGCGAAGCGCGCCGCGGCGGCCGGGGGCCCTGAGGTGAAACTCGCGACCGACCTCGGCTACTGGGGCGGCGCCGTGCCTGAAAATCTCGGGCATCTCGCCGAGCTGCACGCCGCGGGCGTCGTCGGGTTCAAGTGCTTCCTCTCGCCATCCGGCATCGACGAGTTCGGCCACCTCGATGCGCCGCAGCTGCGCGCCGCCATGCGCGAGATCGCCGAGTTCGACGGCGTGCTGATCGTGCACGCGGAAGACCCGGCGCACCTCGGCGCCGACGGGCCGCGTGGCCGCGACTACACCGATTTTCTCGCCTCACGGCCCCCGGCGAGCGAGCGCGCGGCGATCGACGAGGTCATCGATGCTGCGCGCGAGACGGGCGCCCGCGCGCACATCGTGCACGTGTCGGACGGCGGCTCGCTCGACGCCGTGCGCCGCGCGAAGTCCGACGGCGTGCGTCTCACCATCGAAACCTGCCCGCACTACCTGACGCTCGCCGCCGAGCACGTGCCAGACGGGGACGGCGCCTTCAAGTGCTGCCCGCCAATCCGCGGCGAGGCCAACCGTGACCTGCTCTGGCAGGGAGTCGCCGACGGCACGATCGACGCGATCGTGAGCGACCACTCGCCCGCGACCCGAGATCTCAAGCTGCGCGACGACGGCGACTTCGGGCTCGCGTGGGGCGGCATTGCCGGGGTGCAGACCGGCCTCGCGGCGGTGTGGACCGAGGCCCGCGTGCGCGGCGTTGCTCTCGAGCGCATCGTCAGACTCATGACGGCGGGGCCGGCGTCGATCGCACTCGGGCCGGTGGGAGGGGTCCGCGAGGGCGGCGTTGGCGAGGGCCGGGTCGTCGCGGACGCTGCCGACGAGAGCGCCGACGGGTCGGCCGCGGACTGGCGCATTCCCGCCACCGGCCGCCCCGGCGAGATCGCGCCAGGCGCGCCTGCCCACCTGACCGTCTTCGACCCTGACGAGTCGTGGCGCGTCGAGGCCGGGCGGCTCGAATACCGCAACGCCGTGACGCCATGGCACGGATGCGAACTGACCGGACGCGTGCGGGCGACGTACGTGCGCGGCAGGCTCGCGTATACGCCCGAGCGCGGAATCGTCGCCAGGCTCGGGCGCGAGATCCTGCTCGACCGGGCGCTCGTGGCGGCGACCGCGGTCGCGACCGAGGTTCGGACGCCGACGCCGACGCCGTGGAGCTGACGGTGGAGATTCTGCAGCCGCGCACGGGGGAGATCCCTGCCGCAACCTACCTCGCGGCGACGCCCGAAACCGTGCGCTGGGGGCGCCTGCCCTGCGAGACCGACGAGGCCGTGCTCACGGTCGCATCCGGTACCAGCGTCACGATCGACACCGTGAGCCACGAGGGCCTGCTGCCCGACCAGGGCGGCGACCCCGTCGCCTACTTCGCGGGCAACGGGGTGCCGCGCGAGCGGGTGCTCGACGACGCCATCGCGATCGCCGCCCGCGTGCCCCGCGATGCCGAGGCCGACGGCCCGCACGTCGTGACCGGACCGATCCGCGTCGAGGGGGCCGAACCCGGCGACCTCCTGCGCATCTCGGTCGAGCGCCTGCAACCGCGCGTGCCGTACGGCGTCATCTCGAACCGGCACGGGCGCGGCGCGCTCGCGGGAGAGCTGCCGCGAGGCGAGGGCAATGTGAGCGTGTTCGCGCCCGTCGAGGAGCACGATGGCACCCTCGTCGGCACACTGCCAGTCACGGAGGGCGGGCCCCGCGTCGTGCGTTTCCCGCTCGCGCCCTTTCTCGGCACGATGGGGGTCTCGGTCGCCGGCTCGGCGCATCCGCACTCGGTACCGCCCGGCGCGCACGGCGGCAACATCGACATCAACCTGCTCGTCGAGGGAACCGTGCTCTACCTGCCCGTGTTGACGAGCGGGGCGGGGTTCTACGCGGGCGACCCGCACTTCGCCCAGGGCGACGGCGAGGTCGCGCTCACGGCGCTCGAGGCGTCGCTCCGCGCGACGGTCAGGCTCGACGTCGTGCCGCGCGCCGAGGCGCTTGCCGACTTCGGCGAGGTGCTCGGCCCGCTCGTGCGCACGCCCGACTACCTCGTGCCGACCGGGCTCGACCCCGACCTGAACGAGGCGATGCGCGCGTGCGTGCGCGCCGCGATCGCGCTGCTCCGCGCCCGTTGGGGACTCGACGAGCACCTCGCCTATGCCTACTTGAGCGCGGCGACCGACTTCGATATCTCACAGGTCGTCGACCTCACGACGGGCGTGCACGCCCGCATCCGTCTCACCGACTTCGAGGGGGTCTCGCGATGACATCGCCCCAAACGTACGAGCGTTCCGGGCCCGAATGCCCGCCCGATCTGCTCGCCGCCTTCGAGGCGTATGAGGGCGCCGTCATGGCGAACGACCTTCCGGCGCTGTCGGCGTGGTTCGCGCCGGGCTCAGGCACGCTGCGCGGCGATTCGAACGGGCTGCTCGTCGGCCACGGCGCCATCAGCGATTTCCGCGCGTCGCGCGGCGGGGTCTCGTCGCGCACGATCACGCGCCTCGAGTGCCGGCCGCTCGGCGAAGACGTCGCCGTGATCGCGTCGGTCTCGATGTTCCACGACGGCGGCTCTGGCCTGCAGACGCAGGTGTGGAAGCGACTGCCGGAAGGCTGGCGCATCGCGGCGGCCCATGTGACCCCGAAGCCGCGCGCCTTCGACCGCACGGTTTGGCGCGTCGTCGGCGACCCGCTCGTCGCGCCGGCGGTCGGAGCGGGGCCGGATGCTGTGGCGGGCGAGGCGCTCCCGCTCGCGGGCGTCGACGTCGCCGTGAAAGACCTCTTCGCGATCGAGGGACAGCGCATCGGCGCAGGCAACCCGACCTACCTGGCCGGCGCGCGCGTTGAGCCAGCGCACGCCGCAGCCGTCGCCGACCTGCTGCGCGGCGGCGCCGCGATCGCAGGCATCGCCCGCACCGACGAGTTCGCATTTTCGATCGCGGGCGTGAACGCGCACGCGGGAACACCGCCGAACGGAGCCGTGCACGGTGCGATCCCGGGCGGCTCGTCGAGCGGACCGGCCTCGGCCGTCGCCGCGGGGATCGCCACGGTCGGCCTCGCGACCGACACCGCCGGGTCGATCCGCGTGCCGTCGTCGTACCAGGGACTGTGGGGATTGCGCACGACATTCGGCGCCGTGCCGCGCGACGGGATGCTGCCGCTCGCGCCATCGTTCGACACCGTCGGCTGGATCGCCCGCGACGGACGGACGCTGCAGCGGGTCGTCGACTGGAGCCTGGAGGCCGGTGCCGGCTCGGCTGCTGGTGTTGGTGCTGTTGCTGGTTCGGGCGCGAGCCACGGGGCCGATGCGCCCCGTGAGGCCGCGTTGGGCGGAGCGCCAGGCGCGCGCGGCATACCCCCGCGGCTCGTCGCCCCGCAAGCGCTCGTCGACTGCGCAGACTCGGCGACGCGCGCGGCCTTCGCGAGCTGGGCCGAGGCCGCGGGCGTGCCCGCGTCGCACGCAGACGGCATCGACGAGGAGACCCTCTCCCGCGGTGCCGAAGCATTCCGACTCGTGCAGGGCGCCGAGGCA
>JBQDJW010000385.1:0-3825 GCA_052086425.1 Pseudoclavibacter sp.
ATCCCGCGTGGCTGAGCCGTGGATGCTCCGGTCGGTCCACGGTCACTTCAAAGGTCACAGCGTGTACTCGATCGCGAGGTCGGCGCGGTAGAACTCGACAGCCGGCTTGTCCTCGTGCAGCACGCCGTCGCGGACGGCCGGGATCGTCATGTCGAGCACCTTCATCGCGTTGCCAACCTGAGCGACGGCCTCGATGCGGTGGAACTCACCGCCGAACTTCTCTGCGAACTCGGCCAGTGCCTTGAGCTTGACGACAGCGTCATCGAGATGGTGGCCGTGCGGGTCGATGATCGACGCCCTCACTTCGCCCTGGATCTCTTCGAAGAACACGAAGTCGGGGTACATCGTGCGCCAGTTGCCTTGCTGATCGCGATACGCAATGCCGAGCGAGTCGACGGCCGAACGTACCGGGTTGCGGTACCAGGCGAGCGTGGTGTCGTGCTTCAGCTCGGCCTGCACGACCTTCTGCTCCCACTCGTTCAGAGACGACAGCGGGAACATCCCGTCTTCATCCGACATCAGGTGGCGGTCGACGAGCGGCGCCATGGCCTGCTGGTCGAAGTCGTCGAGCACGGCGAAGTCCTCCATACGCGAACGCGGCCGACCGAGCTCTCCACGCTGTGGGTCGGTCGTCATTGCGCGGATGTCCTCGTAGTCCTGCTGACGCACGTCGGGCAGCGCCTTGATCGCGACCCGGTGGCGGGCGAACCACTGATTCACCAGATCGGTCGCTTCCTGGTCGACCTTCTCTCGCACCTCCTTGATCGTCGCGAGAGCCGCCGTCTTCACGTACGCGTCGCGCAGGCCGTCGTCATCCCCGTCGTCCTCGCCGGCGAGATGGTTCACGTAGGACTGGGCGATGTCGGCGCCGAACGCCTTCTTCGCGTCTTCGAACGCCGAGCGGATCGCACGGTCGTCCGCACGCATGGAGAATTCACGGTAGGTGAGCTTGCTCGAGGTGGACGTACCGCGGATTTCCTGCACATCGACGCGCCACACCTCGTCGATCTGGTCGTCGAGCAGATTGCGGTAACGCGTGGCATAGCCGTCGAGCACGCTGTGCATCTCGCTCTCCGCCGCGGCGAGGGCGCCGGGCAGAACGCGGTCCATGGCGAGAGCTTGCGCGAGCGCGACGAGTCGCTTCACTGGACGCGCCCCACGCTTCGGGAGCGTCTGCGTCGGCAGCGAATCCCACTTCTCCCAAACGGCTTCGGCGATTGCGGGATTCGGACGCAGCTCGCGCCCGTCCATCAGGATCTTCTTCGAGGCGCCGCTGCCCGGCATCTCCTCGAGCTGACCGGTGAGGTAGCGCACGACCTTGCCGGCGGTGGTGCGGTCGAAGAAGGGCAGGATGCACTCGACTGAGTTGAGCGCCTCGTCGCCCGGCACACGACGAGCGAGCGGGCTGCGCACCATGCGGCCGAGCAGCTGCGTGATGTGCGTGTTGTCCTTCGCGGGGCGGAATGACACCATAACCTCGGCACGCGGGCAATCCCAGCCGGTCGAGATCGCGTCCTTCGCGATGAGCACGCGCACCGATGGTGTCTCCTGCACGCGCTGCGGTTCAATCCATTCAACGTCCCACCGACCGAAGAACTGTCGCTTGTGGTCGCCGAATACATGGGCGATGTTGCCGCTGTGCAGTTCAGGGACCTGCTCGGCAATCACGTCGAGAGCGCGACCAATGTCATCGGGTTCGGGCGTGTTCGGCGTCTGGAGCACGAGGAGCGGCGTGACGACCTCGGTGAAGCCCTGCGACTTCGCATAGTCGGCCCAGCGTTCCGTCGATTCGACGACACGCTGCGCGGCGAGCTTTACGAGTGAGGTGTCGAAGTTGCCGGCCTCGTTGGGGATCGTGAGGCTCACGACGTCCTTGACGAGGCCCGATTCCTGTACGCGCGACGGGTCGACCATCACCGACGGGAACGCGCGGCGGTCCTTCGCCGCGTCGGCCTCGGTCATCACCTCTTGGAAGTGCTGGATCGTCGCCGAGATGCCCCACACGATCGGCACCGCCGGGTAGCCAGCGTGGCCCTGCACGAGACGCCGCACGAGGGTGTTCTTGTCACGGCTCGTCTTCGTGTTGAACCCGCGGTGCGCCTCGTCGAGCACCATGTAGAGGGTGCGCTCGTCGTCACCGATCGTGTTCGCGATCGTCTCCCAGATCGTGTATCCCTGCAGGTCGGGCGTGCCGACCTCATTGAGGTCGAGCTGACTCTCGTCCGCGACGTGACCACGCGTGAGCTTCGATGTCTTCGACAGCTTCTGCGTGTTGAGGAAGTACACCTTGCCCGGGTCGAGCTTCGGCTGCGCGAAGGGCGGTTCGATCACGACAAGATCGGACGACGTGAACTTCTCGGACGCGTCCATCAGGCGCATGCGCGTCTGCTCGTTGAGGTTCGGGTCGTCCGAGAACCACAGCACCACTGCACCGTCATCGGGTTCGACGTCGAAGGTTTCGTTACCGTAGAACAGCGCCTCGATGACGGCCGCAGCCATGACGGTCTTGCCGGCACCGGTCGGCGCCGTGAGCGCGATCGACGTCTCCTCGCCGTCGCGCTGCCACGCGGTGCGAGCGCGCTCGAGGGTGTTCAGGACGTCGTCGACAGCGTCGCTCTGGTAGTCGTGCAGCGTGAACTTCACAGCGCGGCCCGTCCCGTCTCGATCTCGAAGTTGTGGAGGTAAGCCTCGTAGAGGCGCACTGGCTCGACGTGGTCGGGGAGGTCACGAACGACCGACTCGAACAGGCGGTCTTCGTCGGTCACGATGAACGCAATACGGGCACGCTCATTTACCGCGATCGCTTCGACGAAGGTGTCGGTCTGATTAAGATCGGCGAGTACGCCGTAGTTATCAGCGATGTCCCAACCGGACGACAGGTCCTCGATACGGCGCCCGTCAGAGCCCGCTCGCATCCAGAGCAGCGGTGCGATCTTCAGGAACTCGCGGTTCGAGGAGACACGAAGAGGTGCTTCATAGGTGAGCGTGAGGAACTCGACGTTCTCCTCGAACCCGCCAGCCATTGGGTACACTCCTGCAAATTTATAGTTGCCAATGATCGAGTTTCCATCCGGTCTATACCCTGTCACAGCAGCCGCTACTCGCGGCTTCGTAATGTAGTCGCAAATTCCCCACTGTTCCCACTCCGAATCACCGGGGCGAAGCGCCCGTTTCCGGAGCGATCTCTGCTCATCCGGTGCAACTTCGTTGTTCGAGACGCTGATCGACTGCCTACGCCCACCATCCCGCCTGTTGAGTCGCATCACGGCATGCGCCGTTGTCCCCGAACCTGCAAAGAAGTCCACCACAGTAGCCGTCGGGTTGTCCGAGACGAGCGGGCGCAACGAATCTTCAACTGCGTAAAGAGACTTTGGGAAGGGAAAGGCGCGGCTCGTACCAAGCAGAGCACGGATCATGTCAGTTCCGTTTGCGCCTGCGTCGTGGCTCGAACGGTGCCAGACGGTCCGCACGCGACGGGCAGCATCGCCCACATACGCCACATCAGCCACACCGGTCAAGCTGTCAACTTCAAGTACCCGCAGCTTTCCCGCCTCGATGTCATCCCTAACTTGCCGCGAGAGGTATGAGATCGCGCGACTCCTACGCTTCTTGTCGTAGCGACCGGCCGAGGCAAAGCCAAGCCTAATTAACTCATTCAGGGTCGCTGGGCCAACGCCCCAACGCCCCTCTTGCAAGTCTGTTCGAATTGGCCAGATCGGCGTAAGGCCATCACGCTCGTTGAAATCAGGGGCCTCGCCCCATGGCAATGGGTCCCCCGCGTGGCTTATACGGGCTCATCGTATTTGAGCGTGTAGCAGTGGCCTG
>JBQDJW010000386.1:0-482 GCA_052086425.1 Pseudoclavibacter sp.
AGGGCGCGACCGGGTACCCGATGCGGCCGGACAGCAAACGAGGTTGGTTCGTGTCGGCCGTGAAGCGGGCGCAGGGCCAGCACAAGACGATGCCGACGATCACCGTGCACGACCTGCGGCACAGCGCCGCGTCGATCGCCGTCTCATCGGGCGCGAACGTGAAGGCCGTGCAGCGGATGCTCGGGCACTCGTCGGCCGCGCTGACGCTCGATGTCTACGCCGCGCTGTTCGACGCCGATCTCGACACGGTGGCCGCCAACATCGACGCCTCACGCTCCGCGGAGTGTGCCCAAAATGTGCCCACGAGCCCGGATCGAGTCAGCGTCGATACCCCAACTTCCGCGTAATTCCGGGCGAGGCGGGCGAGAAAAGAGCACCGCCCCGGGGGAACACGGCATCCCCGGGGCGGCGCAGCAGGAGTGTCAACGCTGACGAAATCGGTGAAGCCCTGCGGCGGGCGTTCGCCGTGCGCTGATTCCTGC
>JBQDJW010000386.1:492-3820 GCA_052086425.1 Pseudoclavibacter sp.
TATCGCACCAGTTGTCCATTCGGAGAAGTCGGGGCGGCTTCGAGTCTTACAAGATGGCGCAACTGGCCTGGCACTTCACCGTCAGACGTCGCGACGGGCGACGTGGCACGCCACGAGATGGGTGGCGCGACAGGCGCGCGCGGCGCGCCCCGAGCATCCGGATGCACGACTCACCACTAGCGTGCGCCCCCCGACCGTCAGGCCGGCAGCCCGCGGACGTGTGCCTTGAGGTCGAACTCGGGGTCGCGCGCCTGCGCCATCGTGATACTTGCGCCCCGTTCGAAGAGCTTTCGGCATGCCACGTGATCGGCTGGCCGGTTGACCGACTCGACGGCGACGAGGCGCTCGTCGCGGAAGATGAACTGGCTGAACTTCCCCGCATCGCGGTCGCCGCGCTCGACGACGACGTCGGCGGGGTCGGCGAGGCCCGCGATCTGCAACTTCGCCGGCCCCTGGTTCGACCAGAACCACGGGGCGATGTCGTAGGCCGCCGCCGTGCCGCCCGTGGCGCGCGCGACGATCGTCTTCGCGACCGTCTTCGCCATGTCGGTCGCATTCTGCACCGACTCGAGCCGGAGCGGGCCACCGAAATGCTTCGATGGGAACACCGCGACATCGCCGATCGCAAAGATGTGCGGCCGGCTCGCCTGCAGGTGCTCGTCGACGGCGATGCCATTGGCGTTGGCGAGGGTCGACGCCTCGGCGAGCGCGCCGTCGGTCACGACCCCGAGGCCGACGACCGCGAAATCGCACGGATACGTCTCGCCCGAGGTGCCGACGACGCCCGTGACGCGGCCTGCCTCGCCGACGAAGTGATCGAGGCCCTCGTCGAAGCGGAGGTCGACCCCGAGGGCCTCGTGCACGCCGGTGAAGTGGGCGGACATCGACGGCGTCAGCACGCGCTGCATGGGGCGCTTGGCGAAGTCGATCACCGTGACATCGAGCCCGCGTTCGGCTGCGACCGCCGCGAACTCGAGTCCGATGAACCCGGCCCCCACCACGACAACCCGGCCGTGCCCGGCCTCGAGCTGGCCGCGCAACGCCTCGGCATCGTCGACCGTGCGCAGATAGGCGACCCCATCGAGGTCGGAACCGACGCAGGATGCCCTCCGAGCATCCGCCCCGATCGCCACGATCACGTCGTCATACGGCAGGCTTTCGCCGCTCGTGAGGTGCACGAGGCTGGTCGCCGGGTCGATGGCGGCGACCTCTGCGCCGAGGCGAAGGTCGATGTCGTGCTCGCCGTAGAAGGCCTCGCCGCGCAGCGGCAGCGGCGTCGGATCGCCGGCCGCCTTCATGAAGTCCTTCGACAGGGGCGGGCGCTGGTACGGCAGGTGCCGCGCGCGGTCGAGCAGCGTGACCGCGCCGTCGTAGCCCTCGATGCGCAGCGACTCCGCAGCCTGCACGCCGGCATGGCCTGCCCCGATGATGACGACGCTCATGCGGCCGACGCCTAAACCTGGTGCTCGGCGACGTCGACCTCGATCGCGGCGAAGTCGCGGCCGGCGATCAGCTGGCAACCGAGGCGCGAGTTGTCCTGGCGCTCGTCGACGGTGCAGTCGAGCATCTCGTCCTCGTCCTCCGAGACCTCGGGCAGGTCGGCGTCGCTGCGCACCATGACGTGGCACGTCGCGCACATCGCCTGGCCGCCGCACTCGCCGACGATGCCGGCGACGCTGTTCTCGATCGCCGCGCGCATGATTGACGTGCCCTCGGCGACGTCGACTTCGTCGGTGCGGCCATCGGTGTGGAAGTAGGTGATCTGCGGCATCGCTGCCCCTTCTGCCGCTCGCGGTGCGGCGCGTCGTCAAATGCGCGGCCGGCGGCTCATGGTCGCCTGTCGTCGTGCGACCGTACCGCCTGTTTGCCGTGCGTCCGCGCGGACGCGGCACTGTTCCGGGTGCTGTCGCGCGGCGTGCTGTCGTGCTGTCGTGGGTTCGTCGAGGCGGCGTCGGCGAAGACGCCGTCTCGAGAGGAGTCTGCCCCGCCGCGTTCCCCGGGAAAAGCGCATTCTTGCGGGCATTCTCCCCGTTCCTGCCGGGGAAGGCGCGCAGCTACCGGAGCCAGCTGGGCTCGAAGACCTCTGTGCCGCCGGGTCGCTGCAATTTGAATCGACTCAGCGATACCCCCAGGCCGCTATTTCGCGTGGAGTTCCGCTGAGTCGATTCAAATTGCTGGCGAACGCTGACGATCCCATCGATCAGGCCGGCGGTCGGACTTATCCACAGGAGCCGATTGCCGCTGGCGCCCCGACGCCACGTTCAACTCCAATAGGGGCATGCAGGGGGAACAGCTGAGCGCTTCACAGTCAAGCCAAGTCACCGTCGGGGTCATGACCCTCGCGACGCTGGCCGCCATCGGCGTCGGTCGGGCCGAACGCAACCGACTCGTCGCTGCCGGAGCGCTGACGAAATTGCGTCACGGTTGGTACGCGCGCGACGGCCATGACCCGATTGTCGCGACGGCGGTCCGGATGGGAGGTCGACTCACCGGAACGTCCGCTCTGGCGCGGCGCGGCGTCTGGCTGCCCGTTCCGAAGGGGCTCCACGTGCGCGTCTCACAGAGCGCCGCTCTGCCGACGAGCGAGCCCCAGCCCGGCGTCCGGTTCCACCGTCTCCACCACACACGGCTCGGCGAGGACCCGATCGACGATGTCGAGTCGGCACTTCGGTGCGCGTTCCGCACGCTCGAGCCGATCGACGCGCTCGTCGTGGCAGACTCCGTGCTCAACCTGGGGCTGCTGACCGGGGAACGCCTGACCGAGATCGCGCGCACTGCGCCCCGGGCGGTCCGGCGAATCCTGCGCTTCGCGGACGGCAGGAGCCAATCAGGCACAGAAACGATCGTCCGCTTCCACCTTCGGCGGCATCAATATCGCGTCGTCGCACAACCCCACGTGAAGCGCGTCGGCTTCGTCGACCTCCGCGTCGGCGATCGGCTCATTATCGAGTGCGATTCGCGCCGGTACCACACGGAAAAAGAGCACTACGCAAACGATCGACGACGCGACCTCGAAGCCGTGTCGCGAGGACTGCTCGTCATTCGGCTCACCTACGAGCAGGTGCGCAACGAGTGGGACGACACCTGGACGAAGATCGAGCGAGTACTTCGGCATCAACAGCACCGATGGTCAGCCGCGACGCGCGCGATGGCGACAACGGCTGAAGAACTTGTGTGGCGCGACTCGTGGAGCCACGCGTGGCAGAACGACGACCCGGGCCACACCGACGAGGAGCTCGAACGGATCCTCGCGACGGATCCGTTTCTCGCGGCGTGAGCCCTGCGCTGCAATTTGAATCGACTCAGCGATACCCCCAGGCCGCTATTT
>JBQDJW010000387.1:0-2235 GCA_052086425.1 Pseudoclavibacter sp.
TGAGGTGCTGCTGCACCGGATGCGTCGGGTGCGGCGGACGCGGAACGCGCGTCGGGTGCGGCGGCGTCATTCATGAAGTGGCCCTTCGTCGCGGCTCGGCTTCGCGGTGGCACGGTCGCGCGGGGCTCCGTGTCGATCCACTGTTGCGCAGCCACCTGAACGGCGGGCGGTTCGCCAGTGGCGGGTCGTGGCGGGCGTGGCCAGCCGGTACTCCGGCTCGACGGGATCGAATGTACGGAATCCGAGGAGATCGGCGAAGCGCCCCATCGTTGCGTCGTGGGTCGCAAGCGGACGATATGTGTCCGGGTCGCCTGATCGTATGGAGCCGTTCAACTTCCAGCGACAGGAGACGCTCGACGTGACCGCACCCAATCTGTTCCTCATCTATGTTCGCGACGCCGAGGCGGCGACCGCGTTCTATCGCGACTTGTTCGAGATCGAGCCGGTCTTCACCAGTCCCAGGTACATCGCGTTCGAAGTCGCGCCCGGTGTGCTGTTCGCCGTGTGGAGCGGCAAGCGCGAGCGCGCCGTCCCCGAGACCCCGCGCACGAGCGAGGTCGGGCTCATGGTGCCCGGCGGAGCCGCCGCGATCGACGAGACATTCAGGCAGTGGGTCGCGAAGGGCGTGACGGTCGTCGACGAGCCGGCCGACGAGGTCTTCGGCCGCACGTTCGTCGTGGCCGACCCGGACGGCAACCTCATTCGCGTGTCGCCCGTCGACTGATCGCGGGGGCGTTGGCGGCGTCCTTCGGCACGGCGCGACGCAGGTGACCGGCGACATCCATGGACGGCATGTATAACATGCATTTCATGTCAAAGGATGCTCTCGTCACCGGCCCAGAGGGCCGCGCCTTTTACGGATCGGTCACCGTCGGGGAGCGCGGGCAGATCGTGATCCCGGCGCAGGCGCGTCGCGACCACGGCGTCGGCCCCGGCGACAAGCTCATCGTGCTCGGCAGTCGCGACGGCCTCGCACTGATGAGTGCCGACCGCCTGCTCGCCCTCATCGGCGATGGCTCGCCGCTCGCCGCGCACGTGCGGCCGCACTCGGGCGACGGGTCGCCGGCGGCATCGACGTCGCAGGACGCGCAGCCCGACGCGCCGCTCGACCCCGGCGCGCAACTCGACTCGGGCGGCCCCGCATGACCCGCATCGCGATGTTCGGCCCGCTCGGCCACGGCCACGTCACGCCCATGCTCGGCATCGCCCGCGAGCTCGTCGAGCGCGGCCACGATGTCGCCTTCGCGGCTCCAGGTGATTTCGAATCGGCGATCGGCGCATCCGGTGCGCACTATCACCGTGTCGAGTCGACGTGGGAGTCGATGGGGCGCGACGAGATTCCGCAGATGCACGGCGCCGACCTCGTGCGCGGCATGGGCCTGCTGCTCGACGAGACGAAGGTCATGGTCGACCGGCTCGAGAGCATGCCGCGGCCGGAGATCGTGGTGCACGACGGCACCCTCGCCTGGTGGGGCCGAGTCCTCGCGCGCCGATGGGGCGTGCCGGCCGTCGAGACCTGGCCGAACTTCGTCGGCAACAAACACTGGAACATGGGGCGATACACCAAGATCAACCCGGTGAGTCCGCGGTTCATCCGGACCATGCTGCGCGTGCACCGCTACCTGCGGACGCAGGGATTCAAAGGTCTGGCCGAGACGGGCGCCTTCCTCGACGGCAGCAGTGCGGCGGCGCGCATCGTGACGGTGCCGTGCGCGTTCCAGCCGCACGGCGAGACGTTCACCACGCACGATTTCGTCGGCCCGATCATCGCGGACCGGTCATTCCAGGGCGAGTGGGCGCCGCCGGCCTCCGGCCAGGCTGCCACGCCTGGCGATGGACCGGATGCTCGGGTCCTGCTGGTCTCGCTCGGTACGGCCTACAACGCGAGGCCGGAGTTCTTCCGCCTTGTCTCGGCGTCCGCTGCCGGTCGGCCGTGGCACGTCGTGATGGCGATCGGCGACCAGGTGAAGCCGGAGGAACTGGGGGAGTTGCCGCCGAACGTCGAGGTGCACGAGCGGGTGCCGCAGCTCGCGGTGCTGCACCGGGCATCCGCGTTCGTGACACATGCCGGCATGGGCAGCACGCTCGAGGCGCTCGCGCTGGGGGTGCCGATGGTCGCCGTGCCGCAGATGGCGGAGCAGCGGGCGAACGCGGATCGGCTCGAGGCGCTCGGGCTCGGGGTCGCGCTCGACGGCGACCCAGAGACGCTCTCTGCCGAGTCGCTGTGGGAAGCCG
>JBQDJW010000387.1:2245-3810 GCA_052086425.1 Pseudoclavibacter sp.
GGGGCTGCGCGGGCGGCGGATGTGATCGAGCGAGTGGCCGCCGGGGAGTAGTCGCGAGGCGGCCGCACGCCGTCATCCGAGAAAGCCGCGGAACGGGCGCGGGCCGATACTCGACGAAGCAGCGGAGTGGCTGTCACTCAGCGACCCCGCGAGCGACCTGCACTCGGCGATCAGCCGTCGGGGGCGGCCGGCGTGACTCGGCGCGGGCGCGGCGACGCGGGAGTGCGCGCCAACACGATCCGGTCGCGCAGCGCGGCGGACCGGCCGCGGGCCAGGGCGACCCTGCCGACGACCGTCGACCCCGCGCGAATGATCTGCGGCTCGACGAGGCGAGCGGCGTTGTACCGGCGGAGGGCGGAGTCGGGCGCGCCGACGTGCGCGTTCAGGAGTGTTCCGAGCGTCACCGCGTCGCGGATCGACTCGCAGGCGCCCCTGCCGACATTCGGCGTCATGGCGTGCGCCGCGTCGCCGATCAGCACGGCCCTGCCGCGGACGAGAGTCGCGAGCGGACGCGCGACCTGCACCCCGTTCACGAGAACGTGCTCGGGGCTGGCGGCCGCGAGTACATCGCGGACGATCTGCGGGAATCCGTCCCCGAGCATCCGGACATGGTCGAGGGCTTCGGCCCGACCGGCGAAGCGCCGCTCGTGGAACTCGACGAACCAGTTCGTGCGACCGCCGGGAAGCGGCGTGATGCCGACGAGGACGCCGTCGCCCCAGTACTCGGTGAGGCTGTCGGCGGCGAGGGCGGTATCGACGACGCCGCGCACGACCGTCGTTCCGGCCGAGCGGGAGGTCGATCGCGACCCCCAGTAGTCGGCGCGCACCACGCTGCGTGCTCCGTCGGCGCCGACGATGATGGCGATGGCGTCGGCGTCGGCGTTGGCGACAGCGAGGGGGCGGCTGTCGTCGACTCGCTCGTCGCGCCACTCGACGTGCTCGTGCAGGGCGTCGCGCAAAATACCGCGGAGGGTCACCCGCCCGATCATGGGCATGCGCTGATTTCGGATGCTTCGCAGGACGCGGCCATCGGCGGCGCAGACGGTCGCGCCGGTCAGCAGCGCCGCGCGCTCGTACACCGTCTGCGCGAGTCCGATGCGCGCGAGCGCCTTCACAGCGGGCGGCCAGAGCGCGAACGCCGTGTCGACCTCATACTCGCCGGGCGGGCGGCCCTGCTCGTGCACGATGACGCGGCCGACGTCGGGTCGCAGCGCCGCCGCGAGCGTGAGCCCGGCGATGCCGCCGCCGACGATGTGGAGTGTGGGCACGCGTCGAATCTACGTGACCGGGGTGCGGGGGCGCCCCGCGCGCTTCCATTTGAATCGACTGAGCGGAACCCTAGGCGTATATACGGCGTCGGGTGCCGCTGGGTCGATCCAAATTGCAGAGATTCGGTGAGCGTACTGCCCGGGGCCCGACCAACTGCGCCTGACCGAGCACCCGCGCCGAGCACCCAGGCCGAGCGCGCCGCAACGGCGCCCGGAGCCGCCCGGGCCTATGTAACCTGCGGCGGGTCGGGCGGGCGCGACGTGGACGGGGCCGGCGACCCCGCCGCGCCCGACCCC
>JBQDJW010000388.1:0-3798 GCA_052086425.1 Pseudoclavibacter sp.
GCGGGCGGCGGCGGAGCGCGACGGCGCTCGCGGGATCCGTATCCTGAGGGCATGGATGTCCATCGGGCGAAGGCCTTTCTGGCGGTGGCAGAGGAGCTGCACTTCGGTCGCGCGGCTGCGCGCCTGCACATCGCCCAGCCGCCGCTCAGCCGCCTGATCCGCGCGCTCGAGTCCGAGTTGGGCGCAGTGCTCTTCGATCGCGGCTCGCGGCGCGTGGAGCTCACCGCGGTCGGGGCCGCGCTCGTCGAGCCGGCCCGCGCGCTCGTCATGCAGGCCGATCGGATTCCCGACATCGTCCGGCGCGTGCAGCGCGGCGAGAGCGGGTACCTTCGCCTGGGATTCGCGGGCGCCTCGGTCAACTCGATCGTCAGCGAGCTCACGCGCAGCATCAGGAAAGAGCGGCCGGGCCTGGTGCTCGACCTGTTCGGTTCGCAACTGTCGCACTCCGGGCTCGACCGGGTGCGATCCGGCGCGCTCGACGCCGTGATCGGTCGCTGGGACTTCTTGCCGGCAGACATCGACTCCGTCGTGCTCGCCGAGGAATCGCTGCTCGTCGCCGTCGACCAGGAGCATCGGCTCAGCGGCGCCGAGTTCGCGGCGCCGGATGAGCTCGCGGGCGAGTCGTGGGTCGTGCTCCCTGGCGGCAGCGGGGCGACGCTGTCGAACCGGCTGCACGTGCTCGGCGTGCGGGGCGGCTTCGTGCCGCGCATCGTGCAGACGGCCGTCGACTCGTCATCGCAGCTGCTGCTCGTCGATGCGGGGGTCGGGGTCGCGCTGACGTTCTCGGGCGTGCGGGCGAACATTCCCGCCCACGCGGTCGAGTTCCTGCCGCTGCGCCCGGAGCTCGGGCCCGTCGACGTGCGCCTCGCCTGGCGTCGGGGCGATGGGTCGCCCGCGCTGACCGCGGTGATCGAGCTTGCGGAGCAGCTTGCGCCGGGAGGCGCCGACGGCGACGTCTCGTGAGTTCAGGTCGCGGTGGCGTTCGCGGCTTCCGTCGAGCCGAGCCAGGCCAGCACGCGCGCCCGGTCGGCATCGAGCTGCGGCGGCGCCTGCGAGTAGTCGATCGACGTCGACGCGAACGTCACCGGGTGGCGAACGGTCGGGATGCGCCGATCGCCGGAGCCGGTGAGGGCGACGGGTTCCAGCCCGAGATCGTCGGCGAGCCGGAGGCCGCCCTCGACGGTCAAGATCGGGGCGGCGGGGACGCCGCGCTCGCGGAGCAGCTCGAACCAGTCGTCGGAGCCCCGAGTCCGCAGCAGCTCGATCAGGGTTGATCGAAGCTCGTCGCGATGGCGATTGCGCGCCGGCATCGTCGCGAACCGCGGGTCGGATGCGAGTTCCGGAGCCCCGAGGCAGTCGCAGAGCCGCTCGAACTGGCGGTCGTTGCCGACGGCGATGACGATCTCCCGGTCGGCCGTCGGGAACGGCTCGTATGGGTACAGGCTCGGATGCGCGTTTCCCAGGCGTTCGGGGGTGATGCCGCCGGCCACGGCGGCCGATGCTTGATTGACGAGACCCGAGAGCGCCGACGAGAGCAGGTCGACCTGCACGTGCTCGCCGGCGCCCGTCCGGTCGCGGCGGCGGAGGGAGGCGAGGATGCCTGTGGCCGCATGCAGCCCGGCGACGACGTCGAAGATCGCGACGCCGACCTTGGTCGGCGGGTCGTCGGGGTCGCCCGTGACGTCCATCATTCCGGACACGGCCTGCGCGAGCAGGTCATAACCGGGGAGGTCGCGGCCGCCGCTCGTGCCGAAGCCCGAGATGGACGTGTAGATCAACTCGGGCCGTGCACCCCGAAGGGTCGCCTCGTCGAGACCGTACGAGGCAAGGCCGCCCGGCTTGAAGTTCTCGACGACCACATCCGCGCGCGCCACGATGTCGCGCGCGATCGCCAGGTCGGCGTCGTTCTTGAAATCGAGCGCGATCGAGTGCTTCCCGCGGTTCACCGACAGGAAGTACGTGCTCTCGCCGTCGCGGACCGGAGGCATCCACGTGCGCGTGTCGTCGCCACCGGGGGACTCGACCTTGATGACGGTCGCCCCGAGATCGGCGAGCAGCATCGTGCAGTACGGTCCCGCGAGCACGCGACTGAGGTCTGCGACGACGATGCCCTCGAGCGGGCCCGCCCCTGCGCGTCCGAATGCGTGCCGTGACGCGTCGTGCGTCGAGTCCGTGTCCCTCGACTCACTCGTTCCGGGTTCCATGCGTTCCTCCGTCTCGCCGGGCGGTCTTCAGTCTGTTGTGCTCGGATGTGCGACGAAACCCGTTCGGAGATCGATACCTTTGTGGTCTGGAAGCGTGCGATTTCTGGTACTTCACAACACTGTTCGGGTCGGGCAGGCTCGAGGGTATAGACCCGAGGAGTCCCGCATGTCCCACGAAAGTGCCACGACGACGGCGAGCGATCTGCTCGCCATCGATTCCGACCTCAGCGACGCGGAGCGCGAGACTCGCGATCGTGTCGCGGAATTCGTGACCACGCGCATCCGCCCGCATATCGCCGACTGGTTCGATCGCGCCGTCTTCCCGACGGAGCTCGTGCCCGAGATGGCAGAGCTCGGTCTGCTCGGCATGCACCTTCACGGCTACGGATGCGCGGGGCGGAGCGCGGTCGAGTACGGGCTCGCGATGCGCGAGCTCGAGGCGGGCGACTCGGGCATTCGCACGTTCGTGTCGGTGCAGGGGTCGCTCGCGATGTCGGCCATCTCGAAGTTCGGGTCGGAGCAGCAGAAGGAGACGTGGCTGCCGCGCATGGCGGCGGGCGAGGCGATCGGATGCTTCGGGCTCACGGAGCCGACCGCGGGCTCCGACCCGTCGAACATGCGCACCACCGCGCGGCGCGAGGGGGACGAGTGGGTGCTCGACGGCGAAAAGCGCTGGATCGGGCTCGCCTCGATCGCGCAGGTCGCCGTGATCTGGGCGGCGACCGAGGAGGGCGTTCGCGGGTTCGTCGTGCCGACCGAGACGCCCGGATTCACCGCGACGCCCATCGCGCAGAAGCTGTCGATGCGCGCATCCATACAATGCGACATCACGCTCGAGGGCGTGCGCCTGCCCGCCGACGCGGTGCTGCCGGGGGTGACGGGCCTCCGCGGCCCGTTCTCGTGCCTGAACGAGGCCAGGTACGGCATCGCGTGGGGCGCGGTCGGCGCGGCTCGCGACAGCTTCGACGCCGCGCTCGCCTACGCCGGGGAGCGCACGCAATTCGACCGGCCGCTGTCGAGCTACCAGCTGACGCAGCAGAAGCTCGTGAACATGGCCCTCGAGATCCAGAAGGCGCAGCTGATCGCGCTGCGAATGGGCCGCCTCAAGGACGAGGGGCGTCTCGAGCACACGATGATCTCGGTCGGCAAGCTGAACAACACGCGGATCGCGATCGACATCGCGCGCGAGGCGCGCACGATCTTCGGCGGCAACGGGGTCACGCTCGACTACTCGCCGATGCGGCACGCGGCCAACCTCGAGTCGGTGCGCACGTACGAGGGCACCGACGAGGTGCACACGCTGATCCTCGGTCAGCAGATCACGGGCGTCTCGGCGTTCCGGTAGGCAAGGGTCCCCGGACCCCACCCCGACAAGGGCCCCGGCACGTCCCCTCAGGCGATGAACACCTTGCGCAGCGTCTCGGTCACGGTCCACCGCGTGCTCATCCCCTCGGCCAACCGCACGAGGGAACCGGGACCGACGTCGATAGCAGGCAGCGGCGGGTCGAGGAACTCGATGCGGGCGCGACCCGCGAGAACGACGAAGACTTCGTCGGCTTCCGTGTCGGTCGCCGTGCCCGGCGTCATCTCCCAG
>JBQDJW010000389.1:0-3796 GCA_052086425.1 Pseudoclavibacter sp.
GTCTACGCGGCGGCGGGCGATGCGCCGTGGCCGAACCGGCAGCGCATCCACGGCGACTTCCACCTCGGCCAGGTGCTGGCGGTGCCCGAGCGTGGCTGGGTGCTGCTCGACTTCGAGGGCGAGCCCCTTCGTCCACTCGCCGAGCGCAACGCGCTCGACCTGCCGGCGCGCGATGTGGCCGGGATGCTCCGAAGCTTCGATTACGTCGCGGGCGCGCTCTCGCTCGCCGCAGGCCGCGATGTGGTCGGCGACTGGGCGCAGCGGGCGCGCGACGCGTTCCTGCTCGGCTACGTCTCGCGAGTCTCGGGATCCGAGGTCGCCGCGAACGCCGGAGGTGTCGGGGCTGCCGGAAGCGCGGGAATCGACCCGCGCATCCTCGCCGCCTACGAACTCGACAAGGCCGTCTACGAGGCCGTGTATGAGGCGAGCCACCGGCCCGAGTGGTTGCCGATCCCCATTGCCGCCATCGAGCGGTTGCTGCGGGACTGACTCGCCCGGGCCGACCGACGCGACCGCGCCCAAGTAGAATTTCGTAGCGCAGGGCGACGGCACGCGAATTCGTCGCGCAAAGGAGCATTGCCATGCCGCACACCGAGCACGACGCAGCGACCGGAACCGGGCCGACAGAGGCCGCGCCGGGCGAGACCGAGCCGGCCGAGGCGGCGGAGGCTCGCCGCGAGGCGGCACGTCGAGCCGACGGTGCACCGTTCAGGGTCGGCCTCGTCGACGACCACGAGATCGTCGCCGTCGCGCTCCGGGCGTCGCTCGACGACATGGCCGAGGCCGACTTCATCCGGGCAGCCGGAACCGTCGACGAGCTGCTCGCCGTCGACGACGACCTCGACCTCGTCGTGCTCGATCTCCGGCTCGCCGACGGGTCGTCGCCCGTCGGCAACGTCGAGCGGCTGCGGGCGGCCGGTCTGCGTGTGCTCGCCTTCACCTCGGGCGAGAATCCGTACCTCGTGCGTGCCGCGGCGCGCACGGATGTCGCGGGGATCATCCGCAAGTCCGAGCCTGTCGGGGTGCTGCACGACGCGATCCGTCGCGCCGCAAACGACGACCCGGTCGTCTCGCCCGACTGGGCGGCCGCGCTCGACGCCGACCCCGAGCTGCGCGACGCGGGCCTGAGCCAGCAGGAACAGCGCGTGCTCGCGCTCTTCGCCTCTGGCGTCAAGGCGCAGACCGTCGCGACGAACCTCGGCATCTCGGTCGGCACGGTCGACGACTACGTGCGCCGCATCCGGGCCA
Organism: Pseudoclavibacter sp.; assembly: GCA_052086425.1. GTDB lineage: Bacteria > Actinomycetota > Actinomycetes > Actinomycetales > Microbacteriaceae > Pseudoclavibacter. The sequence goes on from JBQDJW010000389.1 coordinate 1,249, forward strand.
AGTACGCGCGGGCTCGCCGCCCAGCGCACACCAAGGTCGACCTCTACAAGCGCGCGCTCGAAGACGGCTTCCTCCCGCTGCCCGAGACGACGGGCGGTTCGGGCGGGGCCGGTTCGCCGGTCACGCCGGGGGCCCCGGGCGCCCCAGGCGCGCCTGGCACGACGAGCGGCCCGCGCGGGCCGCGCAGGTAGGGCACCGGCCGTCGTCAGATGACCGAAACGCGAGACGCGACGGGCGCGCACTCGGCGACCCGAGCATCCGCGCCATCGCCCCGCGGGGACGGGACGATCGGGGCGGTTCGGAGCGGGTCCGTGCGGGCCGCGGGCGTGCCGATCGGCGCGACGACCGCGCGCATCCTGCGCGTGATATCGATCGCGATCGGCTCGTCGAGCCTATTGTTCCTCGCACTGCTCGCCCCGCAGATCGCGGAGCAATGGCCGCTCGCGGCGACCTGGTGGAATCTGCTCGCCGTCGGCGCGACCGTCGCGACGGGCGTCGCCTGCGTCTGGGCCGGCATAGAGGGCGTGCCCAGGCGAATCCGCGCGGTCAACGGGGTCGTCGCTGTGGTGTTCCTCGCGGTCGCGGCCCTGCGCATCACGGGGCAGATCGACGAGGTCGACGACTGGGATGCGCCCTGGTTTCTCAACATGGTCGCCGTCGGGGTGGCCGCGGCCGGACTCGCGTTTCGACCGGTGCTCGGCATCGCAGCGCTGCTCGCGATCGGGGCCGTCGCCGGGGTCGCACGCTGGCACGGCGCCGACGATCACAACATCGCGGTCGGTGTGCAGAACGGTGCGCAAGCCGTCGCGTTCTGTTCGATCTTCCTGGTGATGGCGCTCTCGCTGCTGCGGGCCGGGGGATCGGCTGACAGGGCCCTCACCGAGGCGCGCACCGAGACGGCCGCCGAGGCCTCGCGCCGGGCGCGGCACGACGTCGCCGAACGCATCGACGCGCTGATCCACGATCGGGTGCTCGCGACGCTGTTGCTCGCCGGGCGCGCGACGGCCCCGGCCGAGCGCGAGGTCGCGACGCGCAGCGCGGCCGACGCTCTGCGGGCCCTCGAGCGGCAACGAGACGAGGGCGCGAACGGGCTCACCCCGACCGTGTTCGTGTGGACCGCGCAGGGGCTCGTGCGCGACCTCAACCCCGAGGTGCAGTTCGGGTACGAGGTCGGCGGGGGCGAGGCGGATGCGGAGGAGACTTCCGGTGGCGAGGTGGGCGGCGGCGCGGAGATCAGCGAGAATCCCCGCGACGAGCCATCCGGCGAGGGTATTGATGGCGGCGAGGTGCCAGGCGAGGTGCCGGGCGAGGTGCCGGGCGACGTCGCCGACGCGTTGACCTCGGCCACGCTCGAGGCGGTCCGGAACTCGCTGCGGCACGCAGACCCCGGCGACGGCTCCACGACCCGCGCGGTGCACATCGACGCGAGTGCGGACCGGGTCGTCGTCACGGTGCTCGACGACGGTGTCGGATTCGAGGCAGAGCGCGTGGACCCCGAGCGGCTCGGAATCGCGGCGAGCATCCGCGGACGCATGCAGGCCATCGGGGCGACCGCGCAACTCGTGTCGGTGGTCGGGCAGGGGACGCGCGTTGTGCTCACCTGGGACCGGACCGCCGCCGAAGCCGCCACGCGCGTCGAATCGGGCCCGACCGAGCGGCCGTGGCGGCGCCGGCGGCGCGTGTCGCCCCTCGACCTCGACTTCTGGATCGGCCCGTCGCCCGCAGCGGAGGCCGCCGACGCGACTGATGAGACGGCGGCGGGCGCCGTCGCACTCGCCAACGGAGCAGGCGGCGCGCGTGAGTCTCGGATGCGCGGGGCGCGCATCCGGTTCGGCCGTCGCGATGGGCGTGGGCGCACGTGGTCGGCGAGTCGGATTCAGCGCGAGCCGCTGCTCGTGTTCGTCGTGCTGCAGGTGTGTTCGAACGTCGTGCTCGCCGTGTCGAGCGAACCGGCGCTCGCGGTGACGTGGCCGAGTGTGCTGGCGCTCGTGCTGTTCGCGGTCGCCGCCGGCCTCGCGGTGCTGCCGAGCGCGTCGCCGCTGCGGCGGTCGTTCGCGGTTGCGGTCGTCGCCTCGACGACGATCGTGAGCGCCATCATGCTGGGGATCATCCCAACCGATCCCGGCTATTTCGCGTGGCACTTCGGCGCCAACACGTTGCTGCTGCTGAGCCTCGGGCTGCGTGGCCGCATCGGCTCGGCGTGGATCGGCATGGCGATCATGATCGGGCTCTCGGTGCTCGGGTTCGCGATCAGGGGCTTCGATCTCATCGAGCTCGTCGGGCTGTTCGACCGCAACTTCGCGGTGCTGCTCGTCGGAACCGTCGTCGCCGTCGCACTGAAGCGCACCATCAATCGGACGCTCGCGATCGAGGGCGCCCGCGACAGCCGGGCCGCCCGCCGCGCCGCGCTCGCGGCCGGCAGCGACGAGCGCGAGCGGATCCTGCGGCGATTCGAGGCGTCGGCGCTTCCTGCGCTGCGCGAGATCGCCGGCGGCGGTTGGGGCGGAGCGGCCGGCGGGGGAGTCGGCGGTGCGGGTGCGAGTTCGGG
>JBQDJW010000390.1:0-3791 GCA_052086425.1 Pseudoclavibacter sp.
ACTGCGGTGGGGGCTGCTCGTCGTCGCGCTGAACAGCATCGCGGTCGGAGTCACCTACTCCCAGAAAGAGCAACCGCTGCTTGAGGTCGTCATGATGATCGGCTTCTACCTGCTGATCCAGCTCGCCAGCCTGTTCAGCACGGCAACCCTCGTTCGAGAACAGCAACTCCGCGCGCAGCTCACCGTCGCGCACGTCGAGTTGCAAGCGGCGAGCGTCCTGCTCTCGGAATCCGCTCGCACCGCCGAACGGCTGCGAATCTCCCGCGACTTGCACGACCTCATCGGGCACCAACTCACGGCGCTCACCTTGCAGCTCGAAACCGCGAGACACGTCGAGGGAGCTGCCACTCGTGAGCACATTGACAACGCCGACACGGTCGCGCGCGAACTGCTCCGTGACGTGCGCGCCACTGTCACCCAGCTTCGCGCGCACGCTCCAGACCTCGAGGAGGAACTGGGACGGATCGGCGACGGCATTCCAGGGCTCTCCGTGACGATCCACGTTGCCGATGACGTTCGCGCTGACGAGCATGCGAGCACAGCCTTCGTGCGCGCGACGCAGGAGGCGATCACCAACACGGTTCGTCACGCCGACGCGAAAGAAATCTGGGTCGAGATCGCATCCGACGACGAGCACACGACCTTCGTCGCGCGTGATGACGGACGCGGTGCTGCGAACCCTGTGCTCGGCAACGGCCTGAAGGGACTCGGGGAACGCTTCGGGGAACTCGGCGGCAGCATGGAGGTGGACGGGGCTTCCGGGTTTCGCGTCACGGTACAGGTGCCACATCCGTGACACACGTGATAATCGTCGACGACCAGACTCTCCTGGTCAGAATCCCGGCGATGAGCGGGCCGGCCGATACGCCGGGTTCTGTACGGACGAATCCGTGACGGCCATCTCTCTCGGGTGCGCGTTGCCACGAACCTCTAGCGGTCTACCCGGAGACTCGGCGGGCAGCGTCGTCGTCTCCTGTCTGACCTTGCTCCGGACGAGGTTTACCGTGCGGCGCCTGTCACCAGGCGCCCGGTGCGCTCTTACCGCACCTTTTCACCCTTACCCGCGCGAGGCGGGCGGTTTGCTTTCTGTTGCACTAGCTCGCGGGTTGCCCCGGGTGGGCGTTACCCACCGTCCTACCCTGTGGAGCCCGGACGTTCCTCGGCGCCGTGCGGAGAACCGCCGGCGACGCGACCGTCTGGCCGGCCCGTTCATCAACAGAGCAGTCTAGCGCGCAGACCGCCGAATGCGCGCGCTATACCCCGTCGGCGCGCGTCGCGGCCGCCGCGGAGGCGCTGCGCTCGGTGCGCACGAGAATCGCGTTGGAGTCGGGGCACAGCACGACCTCGTCGGGTGCGGCCGCGAGGATCCGTGCGACGTCCGTCGCGTCCAGCGTCACGTTCGACCCCGTCGTGACCTGCCCGACGAGTTCTGCGGCGCCGACGCCGTAGCGCTCGCGCTGCTCTTCGTAGAGCTTCAACAGGTCGGCCGGCAGGTCCGCAACGAGGGTCCTACGGGCGCCAGACACGACCTTCGCCTCCGCTTGCAGGTCTGCCCGCGCGGCGTCGCGCTTCGTCACGACGTCCTCCGCCTGGAGTTCGACCGCGGATTGCGCCGACGTGGCGCGCTCGAGCTCCTGCTCGGCTTCCTCGACCTTCTGCATCGTCTCGAGCTGCGAGTCTTCGAGCAACGATCGGCGGCGCAGCAGCGTCTCGATCTCCGACTCGAGGCCCTGCACGTCCTTCATCGACGAAGAGTTGGTCTGACGGTCGCGGTCGCGTTCGAGTCGTTGCTCGACGAGCACTGTGTCGTCTTGCACGCGCTTCAATTCGGACCGGGCGTCCTCAACCTCGCCCGTCGCCCTCGCAACCCAGGCGCGGTGCTCGACGCGGGCCTGCTCCATCCCCTTGAGCTGCTGTTGTTCCGGCATGGTGTTGGCGCGATGCTGCAGCCGGGCGCGGCGGGCGTCGAGCTCTGCGAGGTCGAGGAGTCGGCGCTGATTCTCGGGCGATGCTTTCATAGTCGCTCCATTGTGGTGCACGCAGCCCCTACTGGGGAATCGCGAACCGCCACGGATCTGTGTTGCGCTCGCTGACGGCCACGTCGAGGTCCGGATGCGCCTCCCGCAGCTGAGCGGCGGCGGCCTCGAGCCAGAGCCATTCGCTCGCCCAGTGCGAGGTGTCGATGAGGAATGGCCGGCCGTTTCGAAGCTGGGCCCGCTCGACTGCTTCGGAGGCGGGATGATGGCGCAGATCGCTCGTGATGTAGACGTCGGCCGCCGTGACCGCCACGTCGGAGAGAAGCGAGTCGCCGGCACCCCCGCAGAGCGCGATGCGCTGTACGGGCGCGTCGTACGCACCGGCGACGCGGATGCCGGTCGCGGTCGCGGGCAGGATGCGAGCGAGGGCACCGGCGAGCTGCCCGAGCGTGACGGACTCCGGCAGGGTGCCGATTCGACCGAGCCCGACATCGGGCTCGCCCGGCGTCGGGACGATCGGCGAGGTGTTCTCCAGGCCGAGGCGACGCGCGAGCTCGCCGGACGTTCCTCGCTCGACGACGTCGGCGTTCGTGTGGGCAGCAACCAGGGCGCATCCGCCCCGGATCAGCCGCGCGAGCACGCGTCCCTTGTACGTCGTCTCTGCGACGGTCGTGACTCCGCGCAGGAGGAGCGGGTGGTGGGTGAGCAGCAGCTGGGCACCACTCTCGAGCGCCTCGCCGATCGTGTCGTCGACCGCGTCGACCGCGAGCAGTACCCGCGACACCTCCGCGGTGGGGTCGCCCGAGACGAGGCCGATCGAATCCCACGCCTCCGCTCGTCGGGCCGGCCAGAGGTTCTCGATCGTGTCGAGGAGATGCTGCAGCGTGGTCATATCACCATCCTGCCCGAGGCCGTCGACAGATCGACGGCGCCCCGGAACCCCCGGGTCACCAATAGTCAACGCACGCCTGCGAGACGTGGTCGCCGAGCACTTCGAATCCGCTTGCACGGTACGTGAGGGCAGACGCCTTCACCGCGCCCCAGACGTAGGGCGCGTCGCTCCACGTCGCGGAGGCGTCGTCGTAGAGCTCGACGGGGTCCCAGAGGTCGTACTCAGCGAGTGCCTGGGCCCACGTCGTGACGTCCTGGTCGAGTGCGGGGTCGTTGCAGCGCTCGTCGTCGCCGGCAGGCACGTCCGCGTCGTCTGCCAGGTGCCCACCCTCGGAGAGCACGTAGGTCGGGCCGGCGCCGTCGACGTCCTCGAACGACACCGAGAACTGGCCGGCGAGCTCGATCCAGCCGCCCTCGATCTTCTCCACGAATTCCGGGGCGGCCTGCACCGAGACAGAGCCGTCCTTGGTCAGCATGGTGATCGCCGTGCCATCCGCGAGCTCGTTGACGTCACCACTCGGGTCGTATCTCACGAACAGCAGCGCGAGCGAGACCCGCTCGACCGCCGAGGCGGCGGCGTCCAACTCTTCGGTCAGGCGGCGAACGGCCTCGTAGTCGGTGTCACCGGTCACGAGCGTGTCGGCGTAGAGCGGACGCGCCGGTTCGGGCCGCGCGGTGTCCTCGGCGCCCGACGCGCCATCGCCACCGGCGCCGTCCGATGTCTGCGATTCAGGCGCATCCATGCCGGTCGCCGCGCCATCGCCGCCCTCGTGACCCGCGCCAGGGCTGCACGCGGCCATCGTCGCGGCGAGTGCGACGGCCCCTGCGATGGCAAGCGAGCGTCGAATGATCTGATCCATGCGTCCTCCCCCGACGTAGTCGGACGCGACTGTCCGCTCCCCCGCGTCTCGGCCCGAACCTCCA
>JBQDJW010000391.1:0-3786 GCA_052086425.1 Pseudoclavibacter sp.
GGGTGTGAAGGAGCGCTTCTACGGGTGGGCCGAGATCACGCGCATGGACATGCTCGCGACGATCGCCGATACGTGTCACGAGCTCGCGTCGCGCGCCCTGCGAGCGGGCGATGTCGGCGCGGCCCGCACGACGGCGGCACTCGGGCGCGAGATCGACCCGATCAACGAGATGGCGTGGCGCGACGCCATGCAAGCCGAGTTGCTCGCGGGCGATCATGGCGGGTTCGAGCGCGTCGTAGCGTTGCTGCAGCAGCAGCTCGACGACTTCGAGGACGGATACGAGCCCGAGCCGGAGACGCAGGACCTCATCGACGCCGGCCGGAATCGGGCCCGCGCGATGGATGCGCCTCGGTTCGAGGCACGCGACGCACAGCTCGTGTCATGACTGAGGGCGACGCGCTCCGGCTCGCGGTCGCCCTCGTCGCCGGGGTGGTCGCGAGCGTCGTCGATGTGCGCGAGCGACGCATCCCGAACCTCGTCACGTTCCCTGCCGCCGCGACAATCATCGTTCTCGCCGCCGCCGAGGGCATCTGGCGGATCGCCGCGCGCGGAGCTGTCGCCGGAGAATCGAGTCGATACATGACCGCGGCGGCCGACGAAGACGCGTTCGACGCCGGGGCGTTCAGCCCTGATGCGTTCAGCGCTGGTTCCGTGCTCTCCGATCTCACGCCGCTCGGGCTCTCCCTGCTCGGGGCAGTCGCAGCGGGCGGGGTCCTGTTCGTGCTTGCCTGGTTCGGCACGCTCGGGCTCGGCGACGTCAAACTTGCGGCAGCGCTCGGCGCCGCAATGCTTCCGGCGTTCGGGTGGGCGTCGCTGGGGCTCGGCTTCGTGCTGAGCTACATGTTCGCGCTGCCGCACGCGCTCGCGGTGCTCGTCGCCGGGCGCCGCGGAAGGCGTCGTGGAGGTCGGCCCGGTGCCGACGCACGGGTTGAGCGTTCGGCCGACGACGATGGCCCTGACCGCCCCGGCTCACTCGACAGTTCAGTCAATCCCAATAGCACCGACAACACCGCCGGCACCGCCACGGCGGGCACCCCCGCCACGTCCGACAACCCTGACCCTCTTGTCGACGCCGAGCGCGCCCGCGCCACCCGCCCGCGCGCGGAGCTCCCCTTCGGCCCGTACCTCGTGGGCGGCGCGGCACTCGCGTGCGTCGTCGTCGCGTTCGGGGCCGGGTAGCGACACGGACGGCACGCGGGCTATCGATGGCGACCGAGCCGAAACCCGTGCCGCCGCACGCGTCGGCGGGCGCGCATCCGGCCACCGACGCTGCCCCATGCGCGACGACCCAGGACGCAACCGCCTTAGGCCGCAACGGCCCGAGACCCAGCGACCCAGCGACCCAGGACGCGGCTGCCCGCGGCGCTGAGCCCGAGGCGCTCGGCCCGTCATCGCCGCAACTCGTGGTGCGCCAAGTGCCGCGCACGGTGGCCCGCTATCGTCGGAGCGCTGACATCGCAGCGTCGGCATCGAGGGGAGTTCGAGGCCCGTGCAGAATCAGGATGAGAGCGTCGGCGAACACCTCGCGTCGCTCTTCCAGCCGCTCGCGTCGTCGCTCGGCCACCTCGTCCGGCGCACGCAGCAGCTGCACACCCTCAGTTGGGTCGCCCACGTCACGAGCGGCGTGACGAGCGCGCAGTACGCGATCCTCACCGTCGTAGCCGGCTACCCGGATTCGCCGCGAATGATGGTCGACCGGCTCGCGGCACTCGACCGGTCGACGTCGGCCGACGTCATCTCGCGCCTCGAGGCGAACCGGTGGATCGAGCGAGCCCGCGCCGAGCATGACGCTCGCCGCAGCGAGCTCGCATTGACCCCGCCGGCCCGAGCCGCCCTGCCACTGGTCACGGAGCAAGTCCGAGCCGTGCAGCACCACCTGCTGCGCGACCTCGACGACGCCGAACGCGCCGAGGTCGAAGTCGCCCTCGCGACGGTCGCCTACGCCGACGTTCCCGACCTGCGGGATCAGGAGCCGAGCGATGCGACCGCCCCGATCCTCGACTTCGCCACGACGCCGACACATCTGCTGCGGCGCGTCGAGCAGCGGCACCAGCGGCTCTGGTCCGCGCACGTCGGCAGTCTCGCGACGCCGACCCAGTACGCCGTGATGTGCGCGATCGCCGACGGCACCCTCGACCAGAAGTCGGTGGGCTCGCTCGCGTCGCTCGACACGTCGACGACAGCCGACGTGCTCTCGAGGTTGCGGCGGCAAGGGCTCGTCGAGGTGACCCCGGACGCTCGCGACCGGCGACGCAATCTCGTCCGCCTCGCTCCGGCGGCGCACGACCTCCTGCGAAATCTGACGCCGCGAGCAGAAGACGTGCACCGAAATCTGCGCTCGCCGCTCGGAGAAGCCGCCGCCGAACGGTTGAAGTCGCTGCTTCGCCGGGTTTCATTGGAGCCGGGAGATCCACTCAGACAGGGCGAGTGATCCTGAGGGCGCGGCCGACGCGGTGCGCCCGAGGTTTCGGCCCGTCGCGTGACAGCATCGACTCCAGCCCGCTGTCGCCACGACCCGACTGGGCGCGCCACCATCCAGTGTGAATCCGCACCGCCGCAAGCACCAACACCAGCACCAGCACCAGCACTCGGATTCGGATCCGGCCCGGCCGCGCAACAACCGCGCCCCCGGCCGCACCCGCACCCGCACACACACCCGCACCGTCAGCCCCGCTACCCTGAAGGCATGCGCCCGCACGACGAGGCCCGCCCCGTCGCGGCCGTGATCACCGTCTCTGATCGCTCGTCGATGGGGCTTCGCGCCGACACGACCGGCCCAGTGATCGTCGAGGCCCTGCGCGAGGCCGGGTACGAGGTCGGCGACGCGAAGATCGTGCCAGACGGGTCGCTGCCCGTGCGCGACGCGGTGCGGGCGGCGCACGACGCGGGAGCCAGACTGATCCTGACGACCGGCGGAACTGGCATCGGCCCGCGCGACCGGACGCCAGAGGGGATCGAGCCACTGCTCGACCTGAAGCTGCCGAGGCTCATCGACGCGATCGTGCACCACGAGAACGCGCCGCACACGTCACTGCTCACACGCGGGGTCGCGGGCATCATCGGCGGCGACACCGCCGCATACCGAACCATGATGCACGGCCCAAGCCTGGTCGTGACCCTGCCTGGCTCGCTCGGCGGTGTGCGCGACGGGCTTGACGTCGTGCTCAGCGTCGCTCGGCACGCGATCGCCCAGCTCGACGGCGGCGGCCACGAGGGGCACGAGGCCGCCCAGCCCGCGCCCGTGTCGCATTCGCACGAGTCGCCGCAGGGGCACAGCTCTCACCGCCACGACGCGGAACCCCGCGGGGCGCACGCGCGCGGCCTGCCCGGCCACGGGTCCGGGCGCGCCGACGACGCGCACCCCGCCGACCGACGGGACCCGACCGCATGACCGTCGAGATCGCCGCCATCTCGGCCGAGCCGATCGACACCGCCGCCCACCTCGCCGCCGTCGCCGACCCGCACGCCGGCGCCACCGCATCCTTCATCGGCACCGTGCGCGATCACGATCCCGAAGCATCCGGAACCGTCACGACGCTCGACTATTCGTCGCATCCGGACGCCGAGCGAGTGCTCGCCTCGATCGCCGGCGACCTCGACCGCGAGGGCGCGCGCATCGCCATCACGCACCGCATCGGCACGCTCGACATCGGCGACCACGCCATCGTCGCCGCCGTCTCGACGGCGCACCGTGCCGAGGCGTTCGAGGTGTGCCGCGAGCTGGTCGAGCGAGTCAAGGCCGAGCTGCCGATCTGGAAGCGACAGCACACGGCCGACGGCGCGACC
>JBQDJW010000392.1:0-3779 GCA_052086425.1 Pseudoclavibacter sp.
GACCCCGACCACGCACGTGCTCGGCCGCTCGCTCGACGTGCCGCGCGGCCGCGTGCTCGGCGGCTCGTCGTCGACGAACGCGATGCTGTGGTATCGCGGCGCCCGCGCCGATTACGACGCCTGGGCGTCCTCGGGCGCGACCGGCTGGGGGTTCGACGACCTGCTGCCGTATTTCCGCCGCTCCGAAGCGCGGCACGAGGGCGACCCGGCCTACCGAGGCGTGGAAGGCCCAATGCGCGTCGCACCGCTCGACCGCGTGCATCCGATCGCGGATGCGCTGGTCGACTCCGCGTCCGAGCGCGGTCTGCCCGTGCTCGACGACGCCAACGCCGCCTCGAACGAGGGCGCCGTCTACGCCGACTACAACGCGATCACGGGCATCGACCAGGTCACGGGCGAGCCCGTCTTCGAGCGGTGGAGCGCCGCCCGCGCCTACCTCGAGCCCGCGCTCGATCGCCCGAACCTCCACGTGCTCGTCGACTCGCGCGTGCACCGTGTCGCGCTCGGGCGCGGTCCAGACGGCGCGGGGCGCGCGGTCGGCGTGACGCACGTCGTCGAAGCGAATGCCGATGCCCGAGAAGGTCGCGACGCGACCGCCTCGAGGGCGGCGCGAACGGCCCGCCTCATCACAACTCGAGCCGACCGCATCGTGCTGACCGCGGGCGCGATCGATACCCCGCGCATCCTGCAGCTCAGCGGTATCGGCGATGCCGATCGCCTCGCCGCGGCCGGCATCGTGCCCGCGCACGCGCTGCCCGGCGTCGGCGAGAACCTGCAGGATCACCCCCTGATCCTCGGCGTCAATTTCCGCGCATCCCACGACCTCGGGCCCGCGATCGGCAATGGCGGAGGCAGCATGGTCAACTGGCGCAGTTCGCTTGCAACGACCGGCCCCGACCTGCACACGGTCATCGCGCACGGCTCGCGCGGCGACGCGGTGCTGCACGCGGCGCACGATCTCGGTGGCAACCGGGTGTTCTCGCTCGTGCCCGGGCTCTACGGCTCGCGCAGCACGGGGTGGGTGCGGGTGCGGGCGGAGGACCCAGACGCGCACGCCGACGTGCAGCCGAACTACCTCGCCGATCCGGCCGACCTTGCCGCCATTGTCGAGGCGCTCGACGGCGTCCTCGAGCTCGCCGCGTCGCCCGCTTTCGCCGACCTTGTCGATGGGCAGGTCACGCCGCCGCCCGGGCTCGACCGGGCCGCAAAGGTGCGATTCGTCCGGCAGAACATCGGCTCGTTCTTCCACTGCGCCGGCACCTCCCGAATGGGCGTCGACGAGCGTGCGGTCGTCGATCCGCAACTGCGAGTGCGCGGTCTCGACGGCCTGTGGGTCGCCGATGCGTCGGTCATGCCGACGATCCCGACGTGCAACACGCAGGCGCCGACGATCGCGATTGCCGAGCGCGCGGCCGACTTGCTGCGAGCCGCTCCCTGAGCCCCGAGCCCTGTGAGCCCTGAGCCCGTCGAAGGGTCGGCGGCCCAGCGACCAGACGCTTCGACAAGCTCAAAGACCATCTACGACGTCGGCGATCACACCCGGAGCAGCGCATCGAGCGCCGCGATCTGCGCCCGGAAATCAGCACGAAGCCCCGCTTTCGCGCCCTCGGAGCAGAAGGCGACCTCAATGCCGTCGAGTGCGACCCGCTTCGCCGTCACGGCGTCGACCCCCATCGCTCTGAGCCCCTCGCGGTACTCGCGGCCGAGGTCGGTGCGGAAGAACATCGCGTCGTCGGTCGACACCGCGACCGGCAGGCCGGCATCGATCATGGCCCGGATGCGGTGGTGCGGATCCAGAGTCCAGCCCGAGCAGATGGTCGTCGATACGGGAGTGACGGTGAAGCCGATGCCGCGCTCGCGGGCGAGACCCAGCGCATCCGGGTCATCAACGATGCGGTAGCCGTGATCGACCCGGTCGACCCCGAGCTGCTCGATCGCGTCGACGACGGAACGCGGGGAGGCCGCGGGAGTCTCGCCAACGTGGGCGGTCAGCTTGAAGCCGTTCGCCCTCGCGAGCCGGTAGGCGTCGGAGAACCGCAGCGGGTCTTCCGTGTTCTCGGGCGTGAGGTCGTCTTGCCCGAGCGCGATGACCTCGTCGCGCGGGTGCGCGATCATCTGCTCGACGAGGGCGACGGCGGCCTCGGCCGGCTCGCGCCGGTTGATCGCCGCGACGATGCCGAATCCGACGCCGAAGTCGCGCTCGGCGGCGCGCAGGCCCGAGATGATCGGGTCGATGACGTCGAGGTAGGCGAGGCCGCGCTGCGCGAAGTACTGCGGGTTCACGGCGTATTCGCGGTAGCGCAGGTTGCCATCGGCGACCGCCAGGCGCACACCCTCGTATGCGACCAGTTCGAAGTCCTCTGGATCGCGCAGCACGTCGTGCGCCTGTCGGAAAGCGACGAGGAACTCGACGAGGTCGCCGAAATCGAACAGGGTCTCCGGATCGTCCGACGACAGGGTCACGTCGTGCCGGTCGGCCAGTTCGATGAACAGACGCGCGTCCATGGTCGACGCGAAGTGGCAGTGCAGCTCGGTCTTTGGCAGCAACTGCAGGTAGTCGTCGTACGAGATCACGGCGTGTCCGTTCGTTCGGTTCGGTTGCCAGCGATGCCCCGCTTCACGACCACGAGGCGGAACGCCTCGCCAGACGGCGACCACCACCGGTGCGGCGAGCCGCCGCGGGAGGAGATCGAGTCGTCGGAACGGACCCGGCGAGGGCAGGCCGGCGCGAGCGCCCGCCCGCCCCCGGTGGGGTCGGACTGCGACTCAGTATGCGACGAGATCGGGGTTCTCCTCGTACACCTCCTCGATGAGGCTCATGTCGAAGATGTCCTCCGGCAGCTCGAACCCGACCTCACCGATCGCGGCGATCGTGTCGAGCTCGGACTCCTCGCTCATCGTGAGCAGGCCGTGCTCGTCGGTCCACTCGTTCGTCATGAGCTCGATCTGGCGCTCGGCCGTGAGCTGCTGGTGCTCGGGGTCGAGACCCAGGTCGGCGCCCTGGTCTTCGACCGTGAGCGTCACGCCCGCTTCGGGGTCGTTCATCGCGTCGTGCCAACCCATGACGGTCGCCGCGAGGAACGCCTTGAGCTCGTCGCGGCGGTCGGCGATGTTCTCGTCGGTCGTGACGATCGAGCCCGCCACGAACGGCAGACCGTTGTCGGCGAGCATCATGTTGACCATGTCGTGGCCCTCGAGCTCGATGGCCGTCGCCTGGTTGGTGGCGAAGCCGATCGAGGCGTCGTACTCGCCCGAGATCAGGCCGCTCGCGTCACCCTGGATCGACACCATCTCGACCTCGCTCGTGTCGATGTCGTTCACCGCGAGGAACGCGTTGTATGCGGGCTCGTTGCCGGGCGCGACGCCGACGCGCGCGCCGACGAGGTCTTCCGGCTCTTCCATCGGGTTGCTCGCGAGCGAGAAGATCGAGAACGGGTTGACCTGCAGCACCGTGCCGATGATCTTGACGGGTGCATTGTCGCCCTCTGCGTCGATGAGCGACGCGAGGTCGATCGGGTTCGACATAGCGGCGAGGTTGTCGCCAGTCACGAGCTGGGTCGCGGCCGGGGTCGCCGACGGCCCGCCCGCGATGAGGTTGACCTCGCTGAAGCCGGCATCCTCGTAGTAGCCGTTCTCCTGTGCGAAGTACATGCCCGAGAACTCCCAGGTCTTGAGCCACGAGAGCGGAACCTCGAGAGCACCGAAGCTCTCTTCTCCTTCTGCGCTCGCTGCGCAGCCGGTCATGGCGAGGGCGGAGATGGCGAGGATGCCGAGGGCGC
>JBQDJW010000393.1:0-1121 GCA_052086425.1 Pseudoclavibacter sp.
CGCGAGCTGCCAGCCTGGCTTCCGGGGTTGCGCGTTCATCAACGCCGCCGCCGAGTACTCCGACCCGGACAGCGCGGTCCGCAAGGTGGTCGCCGACCACCGCGCCTGGTACCTGGAGACATTCGCAACGATGCTCAGTCGGATCGGTGTGACCGACACCGCAGACGCTGCCGACGAGCTGCTGATGCTGCGGGACGGCGCCATGGTGGCCGGCTACCTCGGCGAGGGACCCCGGGTCGGCAGGGCCCTGGCCGCAGCCATCTTCGCCGTTGCGAGCGCGCACGGAGCAGAGCTCACCAGGTAGTCCGCGGCCTGCAACGCATACGGCAAACCCCTCTCCACGCACGTAGGGAGGGGCTTTGTGCCCTTCGACAAGCTCAGGGAACGGCGACCCAAGCCCAGCGAGCGGCGGCCCGGCCCCTTCGACAGGTTCGAACGCCAGCCTCACACGAACGAAGCGGGGCGGTCGTTGCCCGACGACCACCCCGCTTCGGCCTGTGCCGAGGCCGCGCACCTATGCCGCGGCGTCGAGCCCCTTCGACTTGAGGATCTCGCGCTGGTTCGGGTTCACCGAGGGGCGGAACGGAACCTCGACGACCTCGGCCCGCACGGGAACGCCCGGCTCGTCGACATACTGGGCTGGAAGGTGCACCCAGTACTCCGTGCCGAGGGCGATACCCGCGGTCGGAACGTGCGCGAGCGCGATGTTGCTCTCGAGCTCGGGCGAATACCAGGGTGACGTCACGTATCCGGTCGGTTCCGCATCCGCACTTTCGCCGACGAGCCAGAAGTCGGGCGCGTAGTCGTCGATCGGCTTGCCCCCGAGTTTGAGGCCGACGAGCTGCGTCTCGTACGGCGCATTGCCGGCCTCGATCTGCCCGCGGACCTCCTCGAGCCGCTCCCGGCCGATGTAGTCGGCCTCCTTCGCGCGAGGAACCTGATAGCCCAGGTTGACCTGGAACGGCAGGGTCTCGTGGTCGAGATCTTGACCCCACGACAGGATGCCGGCGGCGATGCGCCGGTGGTGGGCCGGGGCGACGACACGCAGGTTGTGGGCCTCGCCGACTCGGAGGATCTCGTTCCAGAGGTCTTCCGCGTACTTCGTCGCGTCGTAGAGGTAG
>JBQDJW010000393.1:1131-3777 GCA_052086425.1 Pseudoclavibacter sp.
GTAGCCCTTCTCGCCCGTGAACCCGGTCTGCGAGATGACGACGTCTCGGCCGGCGATCTGCGTGGCGTGCAGTCCGTAGCTCGGGATGGAGTGGGCCACCGGGCCGATGAGGTCGGCGAGCAGGTCGGCCGACTTGGGGCCCTGGATCTGCACGGGGGCGACATCGATCTCGTCGATGTCGACGTCGAAGCGGCGGCCGATGTTCACGCCCTGAAGCCAGAGCATGAGGTCGCTGTCGGAGAGGCTGAACCAGAACTCGTCGTCGGCGATGCGCAGCAGAACAGGGTCGTTGAGCACGCCGCCCTTCTCGTTGCAGAGGATCACGTAGCGGGCCCGCATGGCGGGGATCTTCGTCGCGTCGCGCGTGATGACGAAGTTGGTGAACGCTTCGGCGTCAGGACCCTTGACGCGGATCTGGCGCTCGACGGCGACATTCCACAGGGTCACGTCGTTGATGAGCGACTCGTATTCGACCGACATTCCGCCGTCTTCACGGGGAACGTATCCACGGGGGTGGTACATGCGGTTGTAGATCGACGCGCGCCAGCACCCGGCTTCGACGGAAAGCTCCCAGTACGGCGACTTGCGCACGCGCGTGTCGATGAGCATTTCAACGGGTGTCGGGCCCGACTGCCGCAGATTGACCGGCACCACGCGGTCCCCCTGCGCGACTGATGGAACGTTGAAATTCACGCTTGCCTCCTCGGCTCGTGTTCGTTCAGCACATTGATGCAGTCTCGACCATTGAAACTGCACTCCCACTATGTGGTTGCGAAGAGCGTACGACGAAAGGCTTACGGAGCCAAGAGGGAATCGTGATGAATTCGAGAGGTTTCACATGCCTGCAACATGTGGAACACATACAACGGCCGCGACCCGCTGCCATGTGCGTGGCCTCAGCGGCACTCGGAGCGGGAGAGACGTCTGGTGTGCCGCGCAGACCACGCATCTGGCAGACGGCACACGTACAGGTGCCGCGCCGGCACCGACACGCTCGACCTAAGCGCCGATGGTGACCGTCTGCACCGGAACGTGCGACGTGATCAACCGCGTGAGAAGGCGAGCCTCGCGCACGAGCATCCGACCGAGCTCCTTGTCGTTCGTGATGCGCGTCGCAGGTCCGGAGACGCCGATGGCGCCGAGCACGTCGCCGCCCGGCGCGTGCACCGGCGCGGCGATCGCGACGAGCCCCACTTCGAGCTCGCCGTGTGTGATCGCGAACCCGTCTTCGCGCACGCGCGCGAGCGAGCGCTCGAGATCGGCCCGCGACGAGATCGAGTGCACCGTCGGCGTGTCGAGCGGCTCTTCGCTGATGGGAATCGTGTCGTGCGCCATGAGCACCTTGCCGAGGGCCGACGTGTGCGGCGGCACGTCGATATTGACCCAGTTGGCTGCCCCGAGCACGTAGGTGGAGTCGACCTGCGCCGCGTGAACGACCTTGCCGCCGCTCGGCAGCGCGAGGTTCACGGTCTCTCCCGTCGACTCGCCGATGCGCTCGAGCACCGGCTGAGCGACGGCGACGATCGACTCGATGCGTCCGAACTGCGACGCGTAGGTCGCGAACAGGGCACCTGCCCGGTAGCGGCCGTCGGCGTCGCGCGCGAGGAGGCTGTTCTCTTCGAGGGCGTTGAGCATGCGCGAGACGGTCGAGCGCGCGAGGTCGGTCGCGCCGACGACCTCCGAGAACGAAACCGGGTCATCCGCTCGAACCACGAGGGAAAGGATGGTCGCGGCACGGTCGATGACCTGTGTTCCCTGCGCCGGGCCGGGCCGACGCAAGCGGGGCTGCAACGTCGTGGTCGACAGGGCGACGGATGCTCCGATCGCCCTGTCGAGGACGGGAATCGCAGCGCCGAATCCGCTGTTGTCTGAGACGGGCCCGCCACGGCGAGCCCGAACCCACACCGAGAATGAGAGCGAGGCGATCCGTGCGCATCTCCTTGCTCGACCGGTCGCGAACGCGCGCGGGCGAGTCCGACGCGGAGACGGTCGCCGCGACGGTCGAGCGTGCCGTGCGGGCCGACGCCCTCGGATTCCATCGGTTCTGGACCGCGGAGCACCACGCCGTACCTGGAATTGCGAGCGGTTCCCCGACGGTTCTCCTGGCGGCGATCGGTTCGCGCACCACGCGCATCCGCATCGGCACGGGCGGCGTCATGGTTCCGAACCACAGTCCCATCGTGATCGCCGAGCAGGCCGCGCTGCTCGAGTCGCTGTACCCAGAGCGCATCGATCTCGGGCTCGGCGCGTCGCTCGGCTTCACGCCGGTGGTGCGGCGCGCGCTGCGGCGCACGACGCTCGGCGACGGAGACGTCGCGTCCGACATCGCCGAAGTGCGGTCGTATCTGGAGGGCGACGCCGAGGTCACGATCAGGCCGCGCACGACTCCCCCGCCAATATTCATGCTCGCGATCACGAACGGCCTCGCGCTCGCCGCCGAGCTCGGCCTGCCAGCGGTCGTCGGCGGCCCGCTGCTGCGGAACCGTGGGGCGATCGACGCGTATTTCCGAGATTTTCGGCCCCGCGCATCCCGCGATACCCCCTCACTCATTGCGAGTGTCGATGTCTCGATCGCCGACACCCCGGAGCGCGCGCGGGAGCTGTTGCTGCCGGAGGCGTGGGCGTTCGCGCACTCGCGCGAGATCG
>JBQDJW010000394.1:0-3764 GCA_052086425.1 Pseudoclavibacter sp.
GCCGCGACGGCCGCGATGGCGGGCGTGTTCGGCCGCTTCCTCGACCTCGACGAACGCACGAGCGACGACGACGCGGCCCTCGACGCGTGGATCCGCGAGCACCTCGGCACCGCGCTGCATCTCAGCGGAACGGCCCGCATGGGTCGCGACGCAGACCCTGGCGCCGTCACCGACTCGAGCGGCCGCGTGCGCGGCGTCGAGCGGCTCCGCGTCGCCGACACCTCGATCCTCCCCACCGCCCCGACCCGGGGCACGGCTGCGACCGCGGTCTTCCTCGGCGAGTTCCTCGCCGAGCGGCTGCGATCCGGCCACTAACGAGGGGGCGCGAACCGCCGCCCGCCTCGATGTCGCACGCGCAGCATCCGGCCCATGCCGAACCCGACCAGGACCGACCCGACAGAACCACCATCGAGAACCACCCGACCGACGCCACAGAACCACCACCGCGAAGCAGCGCCACAACACCCAACTCGGAGCCAATGATGACGACCGAAACCTTCGCCCCCACCACCACCCGCCCGACCCGGGTAACGCCCCGATTGATGCCGCGGGGAACCGGCGCCTCGCGCGATCGAACCGTGAGCGACGCGCGGATCGACGATCTCGCCGACCACGAGAACGAGCGCATGACGGCATGCGGGCGCGTGCTCGCTGTGCTCGAGGTCTTCGACGAATCGCACATCACCCTCACGCTCAGCGAGATCAGCCGCAGGGCCGGGCTCAGCCTCTCGACGACGCACCGGCTCGTCGGCGAGCTGCACCGGTGGGGCGCGCTCGAACGCGGCAGCGACGGGCGGTACGCGATCGGGATGCGCGTGCTCGAGCTGGGTGCGCTCGAGCCGCAGGGCCTGCGGTTGCGAGAGGCCGCGAAGCCATACCTCGGCGACCTGCACGCCGTGACGGGGGCCGATGTGAACCTGGCGGTTCGCGACGGCGCCGACGTCGTGTACGTCGACTCGATCCGCGCGCGCGGGGGAGCGCCGGTGCTCACGCGGCTCGGCGGCCGCTGGCCGATGCACGCCACGGCGACCGGGCACGTGCTGCTCGCGTGGGCGGCGCCCGTGTTCCGCGAGCACGTGATCACGGGGCGACTCGAGCGATACACCGACACGACGATCACCGACCCCGACGAGTTGCGACGGGCGCTGGCCCGCGTGCGCCAGTCCGGCGCCGCGATCCTCGAGAACACGATCACGCACGGCGCGGTCGCACTCGCGGTGCCCGTGCGCGGCACGCAGGAGCGACCGATTGCGGCCCTCGGCGTCACCGTGCGTTCGGGGACGAGCTCGCCCCACCTCGTGCTGCCGGCGCTCCTGTCGGTCGCGAACGAGATTTCCCGCTCCCTCACGGGATCGCGCCGCCAGCAGCGATCCGCATAGCCGGATGCGCCCGCCCGGCCACCTGTCGGCGCCTTCTTTCAGGCGGCAGCGATCGTGTGATCGGCACGCACCATCACTACCGTTGACGGCAGCGCGGGCGCGATCTGCTCGCACCAGTCAGGAGCGTTCGCAGCGCGGCAACGCCCTCCGAAAGGACCTATACGTATGACCAACCCGTGGTTTGAAACCGTCGCCGAGGCGCAGCGCCGAGCGAAGCGGCACCTGCCGCCGTCGGTGTACGGCGCGATCGTCGGCGGCAGCGAGCGCGGCCGCACGATTCGCGGCAACCAGACGGGGTTCGCCGATGTCGGCTTCGCGCCGCACGTCGCCGGACACCATTCCGACCGCGACCTGTCGACGTCGGTCTTCGGTATCCCGATCTCGTTCCCGGTGCTCATCTCGCCAACCGGCGTGCAGGCCGTGCATCCGGAGGGCGAGGTGGCCGTCGCGCGCGCCGCCGCCAACCGCGGCACGATCATGGGGCTCAGCTCGTTCGCCTCGAAGCCGGTCGAAGAGGTCGTCGCTGCCAACTCGAACACGATGTTCCAGGTGTACTGGTCCGGCAGCCGCGAGGTCATGGCGCAGCGCATCGATCGCGCCAGGCGCGCCGGGGCGAAGGGACTCATCGCCACGCTCGACTGGTCGTTCTCGAACGGCCGCGACTGGGGAAGCCCATGGATCCCGGAGCGGCTCACGGCGAAGGCGGCGGCGAAGTTCGCGCCGCAGGCCATCACTCGGCCGAAGTGGCTCGCGACCTACGCGCGCTCGGGCAGGGTGCCCGACCTCACGACCCCGAACCTGCAGGCGCCAGGCGGCGAGGCCCCGACCTTCTTCGGCGCCTACGGCGAGTGGATGTCGACGCCGCCGCCGACCTGGGCCGATGTCGCCTGGCTGCGCGACCAATGGCCGGATGCGCCGTTCATGCTCAAGGGCGTCACGCGCATCGACGACGCGAAGAAGGCCGTCGACGCGGGCGTGACGGCGATCAGCGTGTCGAACCACGGCGGGAACAACCTCGACACGACCCCGGCGACGATCCGCGTGCTCTCGGGCATCGCCGACGCCGTCGGCGACGACATCGAGGTGCTGCTCGACGGTGGCGTACGGCGCGGCGGCGACGTCGCGAAGGCCCTGTCCTTCGGCGCCAAGGCCGTCATGATCGGCCGCGCCTACCTATGGGGGCTTGCCGCCAACGGCCAGGGCGGGGTCGAGAACGTGCTCGACATCCTGCGCAGCGGCCTCGACTCGGCCGTGCTCGGGCTCGGCAAGCAGTCGATCCACGATCTGAGCGCCGACGACCTCGTCGTGCCACGCGACTTCCACCTGCGGCTCGGCGACCGCGTCGGCGACGCGGTCGACGACATCGATCGCCCGCGCATCGTCGCGGCCGAAAAGGTCGCGCGGGCGCACGGCGTCGCAGCCGCCTCCAGGAGCTAGGGGCCGATTGGGCGAGCGGCGCGAATCTGGGCGGGCGGGTGCACCTTCACGGGTGCCACCGTCCGCCGCCCTCGTTGACCGGGTCTCGCACGAGTCGCGCGCCGCGACCGTCGTCGTGCCGCTCGGGTCGACCGAGCAGCACGGCCCGCACCTGCCGCTCGACACCGACACGGTCATCGCGGCGGCCGTCGCCGAGCGCATCGCGCAGCGGCTTCGGCGCGATGGCGAGGATGCCGCGGTCGCCCCAGCGATCGCGTTCGGCGCGAGCGGTGAGCACGACGGGTTCGCCGGCACCGTCTCGATCGGCGCCGACGCGCTCGCAACCGTGCTCGTCGAGCTCGCCAGGTCGGTGTCCGGATGGGCGCGGCGCATCGTCATCGTCAACGCCCACGGCGGCAACGTGCCGACGCTCCGGCGCGTGCAGTCGATCTTCGACGAGGAGTCGCGGCGCGTGACGTGGGTCGCGTGCGAGCCGGGGGCTGGAGTGCCGGATGCGCCAGGGGCGGCGCCGGGAGTCGGAGTCGACCCAGTCACCGACCTGCACGCCGGGCGCACCGAGACCTCGCTCATGCTGCACCTCGCGCCCGACCGCGTCCGGCTCGATGCGGCCGAGCCGGGCGCGCTCGGCGCCGCCGCCGACGTGATCCCCGCGCTCATGCGCGGCGGCGTCGCGGCCGTGTCGCCGAACGGCGTGCTCGGCGATCCCCGCGGCGCGAGCTCCGACGAGGGCGCCGTCCTGTTCGAGTCGATGGTCGAGCGGGCGTGCGCGGCGGCGCGGCGCGCTCCGGCCCGGACCGGCGGTGCTGCGGGCGATCCGGGCGGTCGACCCGCATGATCCCGATGCTCACCAGCGTCGTGCGCGCGGGTCGCGATGCCATCGTCGTCGCCGCGACCGTCATCGGGACCGCGGCAGGCGTCGCGGCGTCCGCTGCCATCGCCCCCGGCTCC
>JBQDJW010000395.1:0-3762 GCA_052086425.1 Pseudoclavibacter sp.
ATCGAGCAGCTCGGGGTCGGTCGAGTACACGCCCCGCGCGACGGGCGCGACGAGCCGGTCCACCACGCGCTCGCCCATGCGGATGCGGGCGAGCTCGGCGAGCGACGCGGCGCGCTCGCCGACGTCTGGGGTCAGGGTCGCGTCGGCGGCGGCGCGGGCGGCGCCCTCGATGCCGATCGCTGCGCGCACGTCGGGCGCGGCGGCGTGCGCGGGAATGCCGAGCAGGCCGGTCTTGGGCAGCGGGTACGCCTCGCCGTCGGCGTGGCCCCACGAACCGCGCGTCTCGGGCGCGACCACGTCGGCGCCGAGGCCGAGCTCGTCGAGCCAACGCTCGACGGCGCCGCCGCGGGTCGCGAAGGCCTCCGCCCCGATATCGATCGTGATGGGGGCGGCCGCAGCCGTCGCAGCCGACGAAACGTCGGGCGAACTCGCGACCCCGGGCGAACCGTCGCCACCGAGCGTTGCCGCCCTGAGCATCCCGCCGATGTCGTCGCCCCCTTCGAGGACGACGACGCTCGCACCCGCGAGCGCGGCCCGCCTGGCGGCGACGAGCCCCGCGATGCCCCCGCCGACGACGATCAGGTCGGCCGTTGCCCCGTCACTCATCGCGCGCCGCCGCCGAGCCCTGAGCCACCCCTGCCGAACACGCCAGCGCCCCTACGCCTCCGGCGGCGTGCGGCCGTCGAGCGTGTGCACGTACTCGACGAGGCGCGTGAGCACCTCGGGGTCGGCCTCCGGCGGAACCCCGTGGCCGAGGTTGACGATGTGCGCTGGCGCCGCGAAGCCGCTGCGCACGACCTCGCGCGCGTGCGCCTCCAGGCGCTCCAGGCCCGCACCGAGCGCGGCGGGGTCGATGTTTCCCTGCAGCGGTACGCCGCCACCGAGTCTCGCCGACGCCTCTGCGAGCGTGATGCGGTCGTCGACGCCCTGCACGTCGGCGCCGACGCCGTGGAGGTCGCGCAGCAGCTCGGCCGTGCCGACGCCGAAGTGGATCGTGCGCACCCGGTCGCCGTCCGGCGTGCGGAGCGCCCGGACGCGCTCGAGCGCGACGCCGCTCGACGGGGCGACCGAGGCACGGTAGCGCTCGGCGCTCAGTGAGCCGGCCCACGAGTCGAACAACTGCACGATGCTCGCGCCTGCCCGCACCTGCGCCTCGAGGAACGCCGCCGACAATTCGGCGATCGCGCCAGCGACGGCAAGCCAGGCCTCCGGGTCGGCTTGCATGAGGGTTCGCGCCCGCAGGTGGTCTTTGCTCGGCCCGCCCTCGACGACGTACGCGGCGACCGTGAAGGGCGCGCCCGCGAAGCCGATGAGCGGCGTCGCCCCGAGCTCGGCGACGGTCAGGCCGACGGCCTCGGTGATCGGCGCGAAGAGTTGCTGCGAGATCTTGGCACGAACGCGCGCCGCGAACTCGTGGGCTTCCTCCGACGTGCGCACGGGGTTCGCGAACACGGGGCCCCGACCTGGCACGATCTCGACGTCCTCGCCGACCAACTTGAGCGGCACCACGATGTCCGAGAAGAACACGGCGCCGTCGACCCCGTGGCGACGCACGGGCTGCAAGGTGATCTCGGCCGCGAGGTCGGGGCGCAGGCACGAGTCGAGCATCGAGATGCCCTCGCGCACGCGTCGGTACTCGGGCAGCGACCGGCCCGCCTGGCGCATGAACCAGATCGGCAGGCGCTCGCCGCGCTCGCCGTGGGCGGCGCGCACGAGCGGCGAGGCGGCGGTCGCGCCCGACGCGAGCGGGTGGTCGACGCCGAGCGGTTCGAGCTCGAGCGCCGGCGCCGAGGCATTGCCGGCGCCGATGGCATTGGCGTTGCCGGTACCGGTACCGGTGGCCGGATGCTCGGGGCGGGCGCCCGCATCGGTGTGCGGCTGGCGTGCTGGCGCGGCAGCGTCGGCAGCGGGCGTTTCGGGCTGACTGGTCTCGAGCATCCACCCATTCTCGCGCATCGCGCGCACCGCCGGGCATCGCCTCGGGGCGTCGACGGAGCGCTCTCGCGTCCATCCCCGGAACTGCGGAGTTGTGGCGAAGCTGTTCCGCCCACTTCAGCCATAACTGCGCAGCCTTCGCGCGAGCGGTCAATGCAGCCTTCGCGCTGGCCATCAACGCAGTCTTCGCGGGTCTTGACCTCCGGCGCCGCTGCACATATAACAGTAGTTATGTATAACAGCAGTTATGTGCCACTGGCCTCGTCATCGTCCGCCCGAATCCTGACGCTCGGGGCAGCCGCTGCCGCCGCGGTCGTCCTCGCCGCCAACGGTCTGCGCCTGGCAGGCCTGCTCCCAGACGCAGAGGTCCTCAAGCTCGCCGCTCCGCTCGGCGCGGGCTTCGCCGTCATCGCACTGATCGGGTTCCTGTGGACCGTGCGCGCCCGCAGCGGCGCCTCGGCGGCCGTGATCGCCGGAACCGGCCTCGGCGCGACACTGGCAACGGCGCTGCTCGTGGTCGTGGAGGTAGCGAGCCACTACGTGCTCGGCCAACTCGCCGCCGACGAGCGCACGGGCCTCCTGGCCGGGCCGCTCGGTGCGTTCTTCCTCGGCGCGTCGATCTTCTTCCTGGTCGCCATGCTCGCGTTCTGCGTCGCGCTGTACGTCGGGCGGGCGGCGCCGATCGGCCCCCTGGTAGTCCTCGCACTCGGCGCGGTGCTGATCGGGCTCCGCACCGTCTTCCCCGAGTTCTTCGCGGTCATCGGTGTCATGGCCCTCGGCGGCGGGATCGCGTGGCTCGCCGCGTCGGTGGTGCGCCTTCGCGGTGGCGGGGAGGTCACGGCGGTGGCGACTCCGTAGGGCCGCGGCCGATTCGCGGCGCCCGCCCCACTCCGGCGCGGGCGCCGCGAATCCCCGCCCGACCGGGCGAACGTCGGCCACTTCGATGAGTCGTAGAATGGCCGTCATCATGCTGCTGTGTCTGAGTGCGAGCCATAGAAGCACCGATTTCTCGGTGCTCGAAAAGCTGTCCGCCGCCGATCGCTCATCGGTCGACCGCCTGTTGTCGTCGATCGACGGCGTCGATGGCGGCGTGGTGCTCTCGACGTGCAACCGCTTCGAGCTGTACCTCGAGGTCGCTGA
Organism: Pseudoclavibacter sp.; assembly: GCA_052086425.1. GTDB lineage: Bacteria > Actinomycetota > Actinomycetes > Actinomycetales > Microbacteriaceae > Pseudoclavibacter. The sequence goes on from JBQDJW010000395.1 coordinate 3,076, forward strand.
CGTCGACAGCCTCATGCCCCGCCTCTATCCAGAACTCGCCCGCGCGCTCGGCGCCCCCGAGAACACGCTGCGCGAGCAACTGTCGGTCATGCGCGGAGAGCAGGTTCCCGAGTACCTCTTCGCGGTGTCGAGCGGCCTCGAATCAGTTGTCGTCGGCGAGGGCGAGATCTCGGGCCAGGTGCGCCGCGCACTCGACGAGGCGCGCGATGCGTCGCTCACGACCACGCGGCTCGAGCAACTCTTCCAGCGCGCCGCGACGACCTCGCGCAGCGTCAAGCACGGCACCGGGCTGCAGACGGCCGGCCGTTCGCTCGTGCGCCTCGCGCTCGACCTCTCGGCATCGCAGATCGGCGACTGGTCGTCGGCCCGCGTGCTGCTCGTGGGCACCGGCAACTATGCCGCCGCTTCGCTCAAGGCGCTTCGCGACCTCGGGGTGCGGCACGTCGGCGCGTACTCGCCGTCCGGGCGCGCGAACCGGTTCGCCGAGCGCGAGGGCGTCGACCCCGTTGGCGAGGGCGAATTCCTCGACGCTGTCGCCGATGCCGATCTCATCGTGACCTGCTCGAGCGCCGACGAACCCGTCCTCGACTACTCCGGTATGCAGTCGGCCCGCATGGCGCCGGGCCGCGCGGCCTCGACCCTCGTCATCGACCTCGGCATGCCCCGCAACGTCGACCCGATGATCGC
>JBQDJW010000396.1:0-3760 GCA_052086425.1 Pseudoclavibacter sp.
CGATGAGCTGCCGCGCCACGGCAGCCCGCCGCGTCGCGGCGAGCTGCACGGGCGTCGCGCCCGTCGCCTCGACGAGCACGCGCCGCAGTTGCCGGCCGCTCACGTGCAGCGCGGCGGCCAGGTCGTCGACGCCGCCGTCGCCGTCGAGCGCGCCGTCGCGGATCGACCGAAGCGCCCGCCCGGTCAGGTCGCTCGCGGCGTCCCAATCCCGCGTGCCAGGCAGCGAGTCGGGGCGGCATCGCTTGCAAGCGCGGAATCCGGCCGCGACACATGCGGCGGCCGTCGGGAAGAACCGGCAGTTCTCGGGGCGGGGCGTTCGCGCCGGGCACGAGGGTCGGCAGTAGATGCCGGTCGAGGTGACGCCGAGGTATAGGCGGCCGTCGAATCGCGCCTCGCGGCCCGAGCACGCGCGGTAGGCGGTTTCGTGGTCGATGTCGGTCATGGTCGTCGTCACGCGTCGATTCTCGCGCGTTCGCGCATCCGGATGCTGGCTGTTTTCGGACATCGCGGTTGCGGCGCTCCGACGCCGCCGCGAACCACCGCGCCGGCCCCCGCGCACAGTCGAGTAGCCTTGTCGCGTGAGCGCCACTGACAACCCCTTCGGCCAGGTCCTGGTCGCCCTCGTCACGCCTATGACCATCGACGGCGAAGTCGACTGGCCGGCGGTCGAGCAGCTCATGGACGACGTCATCACGGGCGGTGCCGACGGCATCGTCGTGTCGGGAACGACTGGCGAGACCTCGACCCTCACCGACCCGGAGAAGCTCGAGCTCGTGCGGGTCGGCAAGCAGGTGGCCGCCGGTCGGGCGAAGATCATCACTGGCGGTCCGTCGAACGAGACGGCCCACGCGATTCAACTCGCGAAGCAGTCGGCCGACGCGGGCGCCGACGCCGTCATGGCCGTCACTCCGTATTACAACAAGCCGACGCAGTCGGGCGTGCTCACGCACTTCCGCATGATCGCCGACGCGACCGACCTGCCGATGGTCCTCTACGACATCCCGGGCCGCACCGGTATTCCGCTGACCTACGACACGATCGTCCGCGCCTCGCAGCACCCCAACATCCGGGCCGTGAAAGACGCCAAGGGCAACGTGATGGAAGTCAGTCGCGTGCTGCACGAGACCGATCTGCTCTACTTCGCGGGCGACGACGGCCTCGCGCTGCCGCTCATGGCGATCGGCGGGGCCGGCCTCATCGGCGTGTCTGCGAACATCGCGCCGCACGCCTACCGAACCATCGTCGACGCGGTCAATCGCGGCGACCTGACAGCCGCGACGGCTGCCCACCAATCACTCGAACCGCTTGTCCGAGCGACGATGACGCACGTGCCAGGCACGGTGTCGACCAAGTACATCCTTCACGGCCTCGGCCGCATCCCCTCGCCCCGCGTGCGCCTGCCGCTCGTGGGTCCTGAGGATGCGGAAGCGGCGGTGATCGAGGACGATATCGCGCGAGTGCGCGGCATCGAGGGCCTCGACCTGTCCAACTTCCGACCCGACCGCAACGCGGCCGCCGGCGGCGCCTTACCGCGGATCGCCGGCACTACCCGTTAGCGCGGGGAGCGGACCAATCCCGCATCCCGTGAATTCCGGCCGGGTCGCCTGCCGGACCGTGCATCCTGCGCGGCCCACGAAACGAAAGCGACCATGACCAAAGCCATCGATCTTCCCGCACTCGACCCCGAAACGCTCCGCATCATCCCGCTCGGCGGCCTCGGCGAGGTCGGCCGCAACATGGCGACGTTCGAGATCAACGGCAAGATCCTCATCGTCGACTGCGGCGTGCTCTTCCCCGAGGAGACCCAGCCGGGCGTCGACCTGATCCTGCCCGACATCGAGTCGGTGCGCGAGCGCCTCGACGACGTCATCGGCATCGTGCTCACGCACGGCCACGAAGACCACATCGGCGCGGTGCCGTATCTCCTGCGCCTGAAAAACGACATCCCCCTGATCGGCTCGCAGCTGACCCTCGCGCTCGTCGAGGCGAAGCTCAAGGAGCACAAGATCCGCCCGTACACGCTCGCCGTGGCCGAGGGGCAGCACGAGGAGTTCGGGCCGTTCTCGCTCGACTTCATCGCCGTGAACCACTCGATCCCCGACGCGCTCGCGGTGCACATCACGACGACGGCCGGAACCGTGCTGCACACGGGCGACTTCAAGATGGACCAGCTGCCACTCGACGGCAGGCTCACCGACATGCGCGCCTTCGCCCGCTTTGGCGAGGCCGGGGTCGACCTGTTCATGGCCGACTCGACGAACGCCGAGGTGCCCGGCTTCACGCCGGCCGAGCGCGGCATCGGCCCCGTCATCTCCGACGTGATCCGTCAGACGCGCGGCAAGGTCGTGGTCGCGAGCTTCTCGAGCCACGTGCACCGCGTGCAGCAGGTCATCGACGCGGCGGTCGACAACGACCGCAAGGTGGCGCTCATCGGGCGTTCGATGCTGCGCAATATGACGATCGCGCAGGAGCTCGGCTACCTCAAGGTGCCGAAGGGCGTGCTCGTCGAGCAGAAGAAGGCCATGAACATGCCAGACGACCAGGTCGTGTTCATGTCGACCGGGTCGCAGGGCGAGCCGATGGCTGTGCTCAGCCGCATCGCGTCGAAGAGCCACGCGATCGAGATCGGCAGCGACGACACCGTGATCCTCGCGTCGAGCCTGATCCCCGGCAACGAGAACTCCGTGTTCCGCGTCATCAACGCGCTCATCAAGCTCGGCGCCAACGTCGTGCACAAGTCGAACGCGAAGGTGCACGTCTCCGGCCACGCCTCGGCGGGCGAGCTGCTCTACGTCTACAACATCCTGCAGCCGCGCAACGCGATGCCGGTGCACGGCGAGACTCGCCACCTCGTCGCCAATGGCGATGTCGCCGAGTCGAGCGGCATCGACCGCGAGAACATCTTCGTCGTCGAGAACGGCACCGTCATCGAGATGACCGACGGCAACGTTCGCGAGGCGGGTCAGATCGACATCGGCTTCGTGTACGTCGACGGCTCGACCGTCGGCGCGATCACCGATGCAGACCTGAAGGATCGCCGCATCCTGGCCGAAGAGGGCTTCATCTCGATCTTCACAGTCATCGAGGCCGCGACCGGCAAGATCATCGTCGGCCCCGAGATCCACGCCCGCGGATTCGCGCCAGACGAGGCGGTCTTCGATCAGGTGATCCCGAAGATTCAGGAGGCGCTCATCGAGGCCGTCGAGTCTGGCACGCGCAACCAGCACCAGCTCTCGCAGGTGGTGCGGCGGACGGTCGGCCGCTGGGTCAACACGAGGCTCCGGCGCAAGCCGATGATCGTGCCGATCGTCATCGAGGCGTAGACGGCGGCGGAGGCGGAGGCGGCGGCGCCGCGGGCGCGGTTCCGTGCCCCGCCCAGCCATTGCCGGCTCGGTCGACGAACATGGCGTGCGCTGCGGCGAACAGGGCCAGAACCTCGTCCTCCGTGTACCCGGAGATGCCGGGCAGCACCAGGTCATTCACCTGAAACTGCAGGTAGGGAATCGGCCCGATCAACAGTGCCTGGCCGCCCGGCTGCGCGTTCGCGCGCGTGCGGCCTGGCGGTGTGAGCGGCATGACCGGGAGCATCCCGCCGACGTCTGACCTCGTCAGGACCCGGTGTCGCCGCGGCGGCTCGAGGTCGTGCCACGGCACGGGGCCGATGCCGCGCACCCGCACGCCCGCCGCATCCAATACCACCGGTATCCGCTCGGCGTCGACGTTGCGGCGCCACAGCATCCGGACCAGGCCGAACATCCCG
>JBQDJW010000397.1:0-1924 GCA_052086425.1 Pseudoclavibacter sp.
GGCGTTCGACGAGATCGTCGACGTGGTCGTCGAGCGCCTGATTCCGCTGTACATCACCGCGGCCAGAACCGGTACCTTCATCAATCTCGATATGGAGGAGTACAAGGACCTCGACCTCACGATCGCGGTGTTCACGGCGCTGCTCGACCGCGACGAGTTCCGCACGGTCGAGGGCGGCATCGTGCTGCAGGCATACCTGCCTGACGCACTCGGCGCGATGGAACGCCTGCAGGCGTGGGCGGCCGAGCGCGTCGCGGGCGGCGGCGCCCCCGTCAAGGTTCGCGTCGTCAAGGGCGCGAACCTGCCGATGGAGGAGGTCGACGCCGAGGTGCACGGCTGGCCCCTTGCGACCTGGAACTCGAAGCTCGAGTCGGACGCGTCGTACAAGGCCGTGCTCGACTACTCGCTGCGACCCGAGCACACCCGCAACGTGCGCATCGGCGTCGCCGGACACAACCTCTTCGACATCGCACTCGCGTGGCTCGTCGCGCAGCGCCGCGGCGCGACAGACGGCGTCGAGTTCGAGATGCTGCTCGGCATGGCGACCGCGCAGGCCGCCGTCGTGCGCCGCCACGTCGGCGGACTCCTGCTCTACACGCCGGTCGTGCACCCGCGCGAGTTCGACGTCGCGATCGCCTACCTCGTGCGCCGGCTCGAGGAGGGCGCGTCGCCCGAGAACTTCATGTCCGCCGTCTTCGAACTCGACGACTCGGCGATGTTCGACCGCGAGCGCGACCGCTTCCTCGCCTCGATCGAGGCCATGCCGCGCGAGACGCCCGCTCCGCACCGCGATATGAACCGGATGCTCCCCCAGCCGGAGGGCCCGCGGCATCCGTTCCGCAATACGCCGGACACCGACCCGTCGGTCGCGGCGAACCGCGCCTGGGGCGACGAGATCCGTTCGCGCATGCGCGACAGCGAGCTCGGCATCGCGACCGCCGACGGCGCGATCGTGCCGACTGCCGAGGCGCTCGAAGAGCTCGTGACAGGCACGGTCGCCGCCGGCGCGAGCTGGCGCGACCTGGGGCCGGATGCACGGGCCGAGATCCTGCACCGCGCCGGCGATGCGCTCGAGGCGCGCCGAGCCGACCTCCTCGAGACGATGGGCTCCGAGTGCGGCAAGGTGCTCGAGCAGGGCGACCCCGAGGTGAGCGAGGCGATCGACTTCGCGCACTACTACGCCGAACGCGGGCGCGAGCTCGATCGCGTCGACGGGGCCGAGTACACGCCGTCGCGGCTGGTCGTTGTCACGCCGCCATGGAACTTCCCGGTCGCGATCCCCGCCGGCTCGACGCTCGCGGCCCTCGCATCCGGTTCGCCCGTGATCATCAAGCCCGCGACGCAGGCCCGTCGGTCGGGCTCTGTCATGGTCGAGGCGCTCTGGGAGGCCGGCGTTCCGCGCGACGTGCTGCGGCTCGTGCAGTTCACGGACCGCGAGCTCGGCACGCGGCTCGTGTCGCACCCAGAGGTGGAGCGCGTCGTCCTCACGGGCGGCTACGAGACGGCCGAGCGCTTCCGCGAGGCGCGCCCAGACCTGCCGCTGCTCGCCGAGACGAGCGGCAAGAACGCGATCATCGTCACTCCGAGCGCCGACCTCGACCTCGCCGCGAAGGACGTCGCGCTTTCGGCCTTCGGCCACGCGGGCCAGAAGTGCTCGGCCGCGTCGCTCGTGATCCTCGTCGGCAGCGTCGCGCGCTCGGAGCGCTTCCGCCGCCAGGTCATCGACGCCGTGCGCTCGCTCCGCGTCGGTCTGCCGTGGGATGAGCAGACGCAGGTCGGCCCGATCATCGGCCCCGCGTCCGGCAAGCTGCTGCGCGCGCTCACGACGCTCGGCGCCGGCGAGCGCTGGGTCGGGGGGGCCCCAACGGGCGCCCACCCACGGGGGCGGGGGGGGCCCCGCGGGGGCGCGGGCGGGGGCCCCCGC
>JBQDJW010000397.1:1934-3752 GCA_052086425.1 Pseudoclavibacter sp.
CTTTTACGCGCCCGGGGGCCCGCTAGGCGGGGGGGCGCCCCCCCTCGGGCGGGGGCGGGGGGGGTGGGTTGGGCGCCCCCCACCCGCCGCCCCCACGACGGTGCGCTCTGGAGCCCCGGCGTGCGCGAGGGCGTGCGCCCCGGCTCGGAGTTCCACCTCACCGAGTACTTCGGCCCCGTGCTCGGCATCATGACGGCAGGCACGCTCGACGAGGCGATCGACCACGTCAACCGCATCGACTACGGCCTCACCTCGGGCCTGCACTCGCTCGACCGAGGCGAGATCGACACGTGGCTGCGCCGTGTCGAGGCCGGCAACCTCTACGTCAACCGCGGCATCACGGGCGCCATCGTGCAGCGACAGCCCTTCGGCGGCTGGAAGAAGGCCGCCGTCGGCGCCGGCGCGAAGGCCGGCGGCCCGAACTACCTCATCGGCTTCGGGTCATGGGCGGATGCGCCGGTCGCGCCGGTCGCGTCGGTCGCATCCGTCACGCCCGGCGCGACCGCAGCATCCGGCGCCGTAGGTACAGCCGAGACGCCCGACGCGATCAGCAGTGCCGCCGTGCGCGCGGCCGCGGCGCTGCCGCCGGCCGAGGTCGCCTGGCTCGCCGAGGCGCTCGCGACCGACCAGCGCGCCTGGCGCGACGAGTTCGGCGCAGTACGCGACGCGACGGGGCTGGAACGCGAGCACAACGCGTTCCGCTACCACGCGCATCCGGTCACCGTTCGCGCCGACGGCGCCCGCCTCGCCGAGCTGGTGCGCGTCGCCGCGGCCGGCGCGCGCACGGGCGCCCGCGTCGCCGTCAGCCTCACGACCCCCGTTCCGCCCGCCGTTCGCGAGTACCTCGACACCGTCGCGGCCACTTCGGTCGAGCACGTCGACGACTGGACCGCACGTGCCAGGCGGCTCGCAGCATCGGGTGGACGGATTCGCCTGATCGGCGTGCCCTCGAGCGAGGTCACGACCGCGACGGACGGGTCGCCGGCCGTCGCCGTCTACGACGGGCCGGTCACGAGGGCCGGACGCGTGGAATTGCTGCCGTTCCTGCGCGAGCAGGCGGTCTCAGTTACCGCGCACCGGTTCGGTTCACCCCGCCGCTACGAGATCCCGAGTAGCGTTCCAGGTGGACACCATCCACAACGGACCACCGCGTCCGCCGTGTAGCCAAGCTCAACGAGGAGAGAGGCCCATGTCCACAGAACAGATCCTGCTGTATACGGCGCTCGCGATCTATTTCGCCGGAATGATCGCGATCGGCGTCTTCGCGGCGCGGAAGACGAAAGATCACAAGGACTACATGCTGGCGGGCCGCAACCTGCCACCCTGGGCCGCGGCGCTCAGTGCGGGCGCGTCGGACATGTCTGGATGGCTCGTCATGGGCCTCCCAGGCGCGCTGTACGTTGCGGGCCTCATCGAGGGCTGGATTGCGATCGGCCTCCTGGTCGGCGCCCTGCTGAACTGGTTGTTCGTCGCGCCGCGCCTGCGCGCCTACACGCAGGTGTCGCGCGACTCGATCACGATCCCGAGCTTCTTCGAGAACCGGCTGCGCGACGACAAGCACGTGATCAGGCTCGTCGCCGGCGCCATCGTGCTCGTGTTCTTCACGCTGTACGTGTCGAGCGGCATGGTCGCCGGCGGCACGTTCTTCGAGAGCGCGTTCGGCGGCAACTACCTGGTCGGCATGATCCTCGTGACGGTCGTCACCCTCGGCTACACCCTGTTCGGCGGCTTCCTCGGCGCCTCGCTGACCGACGTCGCGCAGGGGCTCATGATGATGACGGCACTCATCGTCGTTCCGGTCGTCGCCCTGGTGGAGAT
>JBQDJW010000398.1:0-3751 GCA_052086425.1 Pseudoclavibacter sp.
TTGAGGTTGTCGATCGTGCGTGGGGTCATCATCGTCCTTTCACGGCGCGATCGCTTGTCGTGGAATGATCGCAAACCTCCACGAGCGTACGGGCTCTGTGCGCCCTCCGCCGCCGCGCGTTCACACGGCGGAGCGATGCGCCTTCGTGAGCACGTGGCCGACGGGCGTCGACAGACGCAGCCACACGCCCGAACGGTTCAGCGTCGCCGGCGCCTCGACGAGGAACCCCAGCGCGTGCGCCGCGAACGCTGCCCCCGCGACCAGGCCATGGCCGGATGCTCCTGGAACGTCGAGCGGAGACGCCCAAACTTCCGTGCGCGCCCGCTCGACGAGCAGCGTGCCGAGGTTGCCAGGCACCGCCTGTGCGACGGCGTCGATGCCGCGCTCCGCCGCCGCGACCAGGTCGTCTCGGGCGATCTCACTCACGCGCTGCCAGTCACCGCGCGGCGGCGAAACGGCCGCCCATGACTCGAGCAGGCGCTCCGGCGGCAGCGAGATCTCGAGGCGGTGCTGCTCTCGCTCGCTCGCGAGGCGGTCGAGCATGCCGCGGATCGGAAGGGCGGCGTCGAAATGCCCGTCGCGCAGATCGACGTGCGATTCGCCCTCGACGCTCGCCGCGATGGCGCGCATCCCGAGCACGATCGGCGAGTCGTCGAGGATCGACTGCGGTCGCAGCACGGGCACCCAGACCGCGACGGCGCTGCCGGAGCCGCCCGTCGCCCCCTGAATCCGCACCGCGCCGCCCTCGATGCGCGCGGCACGGCTGAGGAAGGTGGTGAGGTCGTCGCGGGAGTGGTCATCGGGAAGTCGCAATACAGCAGTCATCGACACCTAAACTAGCCAGATGTCGCATCGACCTTCGACCACGTCGTCCCCGGCCACGGGGGCAAGCTGGAATTTCGCTGGTCCCCCCGCGCCCGAACCACCGTCCGACTCGGCGCTCGCGTCGATGCCGCCGCTGCAGGCATTTCTCTCGACGCTCGGGCTCGTCGACACGGGCGCCCGCACCACGCTCGACATCTTCACCGGGCCGAGCCAGTGGATGCCAAACGGCCGCGTCTTCGGTGGGCAGGTCATCGCGCAGTCGATCATGGCCGCGATGCGCACGATCGACGACGACCGCCCCATCCACTCGATGCACGGGTACTTCCTGCGTCCCGGCGACATCCAGCAGCCCATCACGTTCTCGGTCGACCGAACGCACGACGGCAATTCGTTCACGACCCGTTCGGTGCGCGCCTACCAGCACGGCAAGCCGATCTTCTCGATGATCGGCTCGTTCCAGGCCGACGAGGAGGGCCTCGAGCACGCGCCGGCGATGCCGGAGGGCGTGCCAGACCCGGAATCGCTGCCGAACGAGGGCGAGCACGTCGAGGCCGCGGGCGAGGCGCTCGCCGACCACTGGGTGCACCGACGCCCGTTCACCCTGCGCCACGTGGGCGCGCCCATTTACCTCGCACCGGATGCTTCGCGCGCGACCTCGCAAGCGGTCTGGGTGAAGACGGTCGACGCGATGCCGGATGACCCGGCCCTGCACACGGCGGCCCTCGCGTACGTGAGCGACTACGTACTGCTCGAGCCGATTCTGCGCGCCCACGGTATCGCCTGGACCGATCCGCGCCTGCGCGTCGCGAGCCTCGACCACGCCATGTGGTGGCATCGGTTCGCGCGCGTCGACGAGTGGCTGTTGTACGTCGCCGAATCGACGAATGCCCAGAGCGGGCGCGGCCTCTCGCGCGGGCAGTTCTTCACGCGCGCCGGCCAGCACGTTGCGACGGTCGCGCAAGAGGGCATGGTGCGGCTCAAGACGTAGCGACGGCCGGCCGTTGGGGCGCGTCTGCCGCCGCGGGCGTTGTGCGATCGCCCACGGCGAAGCGCATACCGGTCTCGTCGCGGCGCCGCCGGCCGCGAACGATCGGTTCGCGCTAGCGCGAACCTCGGAACTGCACCGATTCTTCAACGTACGGCGCCCACGCCTCCCGCTCGGCCTCGCCGATGCGGCGCGGCCGCTGCGTCGCCGTGTCGAGGAACACGATCGTGGATGCGGCGATCACGTAGCGCGTGCGCCCCTCGGTGTTGTCGGGGTCGGAGTCGAGCACCGGGCTCCACACCTCGTAGCAGACGAGCGAGCTCGCCGCCCCGAGCTTGCCGATCCACAGTTGGATGTCGAGCGGCTGCGCCTGGTACGGAATCGCCGCCAAATACTCGATCTCGTTGCGGGCGATGAGTGTTTGCGTGGCCGCCCCCTGTTGCCCCTCGATGACGGCGAGCGGGCTGCGCTCGCCGTCATCGCCGGTCCAAAAGGTGCGAACACGTGCCTCTTCGAGCAGCGTGAGCAGGCGCGAGTTGTTGACGTGGTTGTATGCGTCCAGGTCCGCCCACCGCAGCCGCATCGGAACGTGATGCCGCATGCTCCCCCGCCTAGTCGCGCGTCAGCTTGCGGTACGTGACCCGCGAGGGCTTGGCGGCCTCTGGTCCGAGTCGGCGCACCTTGTCTTCCTCGTAGCCCTCGAAGTTGCCCTCGAACCAGTGCCACTGGCTCGGGTTCTCGTCGGTTCCCTCATAGGCCAGGATGTGCGTGGCGATTCGATCGAGGAACCACCGGTCGTGCGTGATGACCACGGCGCATCCGGGGTACTCGAGCAGCGCCTTCTCGAGGCTCGAGAGGGTCTCGATGTCGAGGTCGTTGGTCGGCTCGTCGAGCAGGAGGAGGTTACCGCCCTGCTTGAGCGTGAGTGCGAGGTTGAGGCGGTTGCGCTCGCCGCCCGACAGAACGCCGGCCTTCTTCTGCTGGTCCGGCCCCTTGAACCCGAATTTCGACACGTAAGCGCGCGAGGGGATTTCGACATTGCCGACCTGGATGAAGTCGAGCCCGTCGCTCACGACCTCCCAAAGCGATTTGTTCGGGTCGATGCCGCCGCGCGACTGGTCGACGTACGAGAGCTTGACGGTCTCGCCGACCTTGAGGTCGCCGTCGTCGAGCGATTCGAGGCCGACGATGGTCTTGAACAGCGTGGTCTTGCCGACGCCGTTCGGGCCGATGATGCCGACGATGCCGTTGCGCGGCAGCGAGAACGACAGGTCGTCGAAGAGCACGCGGTCGTCGAAGCCCTTCTTGAGGTCGTTCGCTTCGATGACGATCTGGCCGAGGCGCGGTCCAGGCGGGATCTGAATCTCTTCGAAGTCGAGCTTGCGGGTGCGCTCGGCCTCTGTCGCCATCTCCTCGTATCGGGCGAGACGGGCCTTCGACTTGGCCTGACGCCCCTTGGAGTTCGACCGCACCCAGTCGAGCTCCTCCGCGAGGCGCTTGGCGAGCTTCGCGTCCTTCTGCCCCTGAACCTGCAGGCGCTCCTGCTTCTTCTCCAGGTAGGTCGAGTAGTTGCCCTCGTACGGGTAGAGGCGGCCGCGGTCGACCTCGGCGATCCATTCGGCGACGTGGTCGAGGAAGTACCTATCGTGCGTGATCGCGATGACGGCGCCGTGGTACTTCTGCAGGAACTGCTCGAGCCAGAGCACGCTTTCGGCGTCGAGGTGGTTGGTGGGCTCGTCGAGCAGCAGCAGGTCGGGCTTCTCCAGCAGCAGGCGGCAGAGGGCGACGCGGCGCTTCTCGCCACCGGACAAGACGGTCACGTCGGCGTCCGCGGGTGGCAGGCGAAGCGCATCCATGGCTTGCTCGAGCTGCGAGTCGAGATCCCACGCGTCGGCCGCGTCGATCGCCTCCTGCAGCTTGCCCATCTCTTCCATGAGCGCG
>JBQDJW010000399.1:0-3741 GCA_052086425.1 Pseudoclavibacter sp.
CGGGCTCAGTCGCGCGCGACTTCGGTTCACCGGAGCAACCGCCAATATCGTCGACGTCGTCGTGCGGTACTTCACGCTGCAACTGCCTGCAGCGTTGTACGCAGTGCGGTGGTGGACCCTCGCCGCCGCGATCTTCACGATCGTGACGGCGACGCTCTCTGCCGTGTGGGTGCTCTCCGACCCCGTGATCCTGTCGTACATGGGCAGCGAGTCGCAGCTCGAGCAGTACGTCGGCGAAGACTTCATCAACTACTACTCCGAGTACTCCGAGACGGCGTTCGCGGCCCGCGTCTTCACCAACAACGCGTGGATCGCGGCGCAGTGCATCGCATTCGGCATCACCGGTCTGTGGGTGCCGTACATCCTGCTGCAGAACGCGATCGGGCTCGGTCAGTCGGCCGCGATCTTCGCGTCGCACGACCAACTGCACGTGTTCTTCCTCTGGATCGCCCCGCACGGGCTGCTCGAGCTCACGATGGTGTTCGTCGCGGCAGGCGCCGGGTTCAAGCTGTTCTGGACGTGGGTCGTGCCAGGGGCGCGAACGCGGATGCGCGCGATCGGCGACGAGGGGCGGCGCCTGTTCGTCGTCGCGATCGGCGCGACCATCTTCCTGTTCATCTCGGGCGTGATCGAGGGCTTCGTCACGCGCCAGGACTGGCCATGGGTCATCAAGATTGGCATCGGCACGCTCGCGCTCGCGCTGTACCTCGTGTACGCGCTGTGGGTCGGCGGGCGCGCGGCCAAGGCGGGGGAGACCGGCGACCTCGTGCGGTTCGAGGCGGGCGCGACGACGGTCACGGCCGACTGAGGGGGTCACGGCCGACTGAGGGGCGGCGCCGCGGCGCCTGGACGCAATAGCGTAGAGGCCTCCGCACTCGACGCCGAACAGGAGCGCCTACATGGACCGAGCGCAGGCCCTCGTCTTCGACCACCTCACGCCGCGGCAGCGCCTTCGGTTCGGCGAGGGAATCGCCGCCGTCGCCCTGGCCGACGAGGCCGCCGAGCGCGGCGCCGAGCGCATCATGGTGATCGCGGGCGGCTCGTCGGCGGCCGCAGCCGCCGAGATCACGCGCGATCTCGCGGGTGTCGCCCTGCGCTGGGACGATCTCGCCCCGCACGTGCCGATCGAGAAGGCGCGCGCCGCCCGCGAGGCCGCCCGCGAGCACCGCATCGATCTCGTCGTGTCGATCGGCGGCGGCTCGACCGTCGGCCTCGCGAAGGCGATCGCCATGACCGAGCGGCTGCCGATCGTCGCGATCCCGACGACCTACGCCGGCTCCGAGGCGACGAGCGTCTGGGGCATCACAGAACGTGGCCGCAAGACGACCGGCGTCGACGAGGCCGTGCTGCCGGTCACCGTCATCGCCGACCCCGCGCTCAGCCGCGGACTCCCCATCAGGCTGTCCGTCGCATCCGGCCTCAACGGCATCGCGCACTGCGTCGACGCGCTCTGGGCGCCCAATGCCGACCCGATCAACGCGGCGCCCGCCGACGTGGGGATGCACGCCCTCGCCGGTGGCCTCGCGCGGTTCGTCGACGATCCGACGCACGAGTCCGGACGCGACGAGGCCCTGCTCGGCAGCTACCTCGCCGCCGTGGCCTTCGCGTCGTCTGGCAGCGGCATGCACCACAAGATCTGCCACGCGCTCGGCGGCACCTACAACTTGCCGCACGCCGAGACGCACGCGATCGTGCTCCCGTTCGTTGTCGCCTTCAACGCTCCAATGGCACCGGATGCTGCGGGCCGCATCGCGCGTGCGCTCGGCGGCGAGGCGGTCACCGGCGCGCGTGGCGCGGGCGCTCGTGCCGGCGTCGACGCCGCCAGAGCAGCGACTTCAGCGCTGAGCGCGCTGCGCGATCGCCTCGGGGCGCCCATGGCCCTGCACGACCTCGGATTCCGCGATGAAGACATTCCGGAGGCCGCCTCGATCATCCTCCCGAGCATCCCGCCGTCGAACCCCCGCGCCGTCGACCGGGTCGCGATCGAACGGTTGCTGCGGCTCGCGGCGTCCGGAGGCGACCCGGCGGCGCTGATCGACTGAACCAGGCCCACCTCGCCCTGCCGCCAGGAATTCGTGCTGCTGAGCGACGTGTTCGGCGCGTCGATGCAGACGATCGCCGTCAACAACGAGGCGTACAGGGGCGCGACGGAGGCCACCGTGTTCGGGCCGTTCTTCGTCGACGACGCGCCGCGCATCGACCTCGGTGGCGACATCGCCGGCGACGCGCCCGGCGAGCCGTGCTGGGTGGAGGGGGCGGTCGCCGACGTCGACGGCGCCCCGATCGCCGGCGCGCGGGTCGAGGTCTGGGAGGCCGACGAGGACGGCTTCTCCGACGTGCAGTACGGCGACGATCGCGTCGCAGGCCGCGCGCACTTCTTCACCGACGACGACGGGTCGTTCCGGTTCTGGGGGCTCACGCCGACGCCGTACCCGATTCCCCACGACGGGCCGGTGGGCCAGCTGCTCGAGGTCGTCGGGCGCTCGCCGTTCCGCGCCTCGCACCTGCACTTCATGGTCACGGCCCCCGGGCGCGCTTCGACATCGTGCTCGCGCCCGAGGGCGCGTAGGCGTCAGGGCGGGCCGCCCGGGCTGCGGACGTGCGATCGTGGTCGCGGCTGATGCGAGCAATTTCTGCCGTTTGCGTGGTGTGAGCGGCGACGTGCCTTGAGGCGACTGCTTCCGGGCGCTGCGGCTCGACGGCTACTCCGGTCCACCTATTCTCGAGATACTTGTCGGCGTCGACGACGACGGCACGAGCGTCGCCGACCCGACTTCGCGAGTCTGGGGATTCGACAACCTGTACGTGGCGGGGAATGGCACTATTCCTACTGCGACCACCATGAACCCGACCCTCACGAGCGTCGCGATCGCCGTGCGCGGCGCCCGCGCCCTCGCCGAGCGACTCGCGTGAGCGGGCCGGCCTGCCGATTCGAACAATGACGTGAACGGAGCACATGCATGACGAACCTCACCCCGACCCCGGCCGACAAATTCTCGTTCGGCCTCTGGACGATCGGCTACAACGGCGGCGACCCGTTCGGCGGGCCGACGCGCCCCGCTCTCGACGTCGTGCACGCCGTCGAGCAGCTTGCGTCGCTCGGCGCGTACGGCCTCACGTTCCACGACGACGACCTGTTCGCGTTCGGCAGCACCGACGCCGAGCGGCAGACGCAGATCGATCGGCTCAAGGGTGCGCTGGCCGACACGGGCCTCGTCGTGCCGATGGTCACGACCAACCTCTTCAGCGCCCCGGTCTTCAAGGACGGCGGATTCACCTCGAACGCGCGCGACGTGCGCCGCTTCGCGCTGCGCAAGGTGCTGCGCAACATCGATCTGGCGGCCGAATTGGGCGCATCCACGTTCGTCATGTGGGGTGGGCGCGAGGGGGCCGAGTACGACAGCGCGAAAGACGTGCGTGCCGCGCTCGACCGCTACCGCGAGTCCGTGAACCTGCTCGCCGACTACGTGACCGAGCGCGGGTACGACCTGCGGTTCGCGATCGAACCGAAGCCGAACGAGCCGCGCGGCGACATCCTGCTGCCGACGGTCGGGCACGCGCTCGCGTTCATCGAGTCGCTCGAGCACCCCGAGCTGTTCGGCGTGAACCCAGAGGTCGGGCACGAGCAGATGGCCGGCCTCAACTTCGCCGCCGGCATCGCGCAGGCGCTGTACCACGACAAGCTGTTCCACATCGACCTCAACGGACAGCGCGGCATCAAGTACGACCAGGACCTCGTGT
>JBQDJW010000400.1:0-1165 GCA_052086425.1 Pseudoclavibacter sp.
GTCGCCGCTCAAACTCGCGCTCGCCGGCTCAGCGACGACGGCAGCGCTCGCCTCGCTCATCACGGCCATCTCGCTGCCGCGCGGCGACGTGGCCGAGATGATCCGCTCGTGGCAGATCGGCGGCGTCGGCGGGGCGTCGTGGGAGTCGACCGGCAACGTCGTGGCGTTCTTCGCGGTCGGCGCGATCGTGTGCCTCATCTCGGCGCGCAGCCTCAACGCGCTCGCACTCGGCGACGACGTCGCCGCGAGCCTCGGCGAGCACGTCGCGGTCGTGCGCGGCATCGCAGCAGTCGGCGCCGTCATGCTCTGCGGCGCCGCGACCGCCGTCGCGGGCCCGATCGCGTTCGTCGGGCTCGTCGTGCCGCACTTCTGCCGTTTGCTCGTCGGCCCGGACTATCGCTGGTTGCTGCCGTTCTCGGCGCTCGGCGGGGGCGTGCTGCTCATCGCGGCCGACGTGCTCGGCCGCATCATCGCTCGCCCGAGTGAGATCGACGTCGGCATCATCACGGCCATCGTCGGCGCGCCCTTCTTCATCGCCGTCGTGCGCCGACAGCGGATGCGTGCGCTGTGAGTGTCGAAACGCGGGTCGAGAACCCGCCCGAGTCCGCCCTCGAGACGACGCACGCGAGGCGGCCGCGCGGGAAGACGCAGCGCGGCACAGTGCCGAGCGCGCACACGCCGCGCGCCGACGCACCGACGCGCACGACCGTGGAGCTCGTGGCCGAGGGCCGCCGCCTCCGCGGCCGACGCCGCCGCCTGGTGATCGTCGTGCTCGCGATCGTCGTCGTCGTGGGCTTCGCCTGCAGCGTCATGCTCGGCGACCGTATCTACGGCCCCGTCGACGTGTGGCGGGTCATGATCGGCGAGGAGCTCGCCGTCGCGACCGGGTTGTGCTTCGGGCTCGCGGGCGTCACGTTCCAGACGATGCTGCGAAACCCCCTCGCAAGCCCAGACATCATCGGCATCAGCACGGGGGCGAGCGCGGCCGCCGCCATCGCGATCGTCATGTTCGGGCTCGGCGGCGCCGCGGTCTCGGGCGTCGCGGTCGTGAGCGGCCTCGTCGTCGCGATCGTCATCTACCTCCTCGCGTTCCGGCGCGGTGGCGTTGGCACGCGGCTGATCCTCATCGGCATCGGTATCGCGGCGATGCTCGAGAGCGTGATCG
>JBQDJW010000400.1:1175-3733 GCA_052086425.1 Pseudoclavibacter sp.
GCAGGCCGGTCAGTGGGACCTGCAGGAGGTCACTCGCTGGCTCACCGGCAGCCTCAACGGCGTCGGCTGGTCGCAGGTCGCGAGCACCGCGATCGCGCTCGCCGTGCTGGGCCCGCTGCTGCTCGCCTGCACGCGCAGCCTGTCTGCCTTGCAGCTCGGCGACGACACCGCCGCGGCGCTTGGCGTTCGCGTCGAGGTGACGCGCCTGTTCATCGTGGTGGCCGCCGTGGGGCTCGTGGCATTCGCGACGGCTGCGGCCGGGCCGATCGCGTTCGTCGCGTTCCTCGCCGGCCCGATCGCCGCTCGCCTCGTCGGCCCCAACGGCTCGCTCCTCGTGCCGGCCGCCCTCGTCGGCGCAGCGCTCGTCGTGATCGCCGACTTCGTCGGCCAGCACCTGCTCGGCACGCGGTTCCCCGTCGGCGTCGTCACGGGAGTGCTCGGCGCGCCCTACCTCGTGTACCTCATCGTGCGCACCAACCGAGCGGGAGGCTCGCTGTGACCGAATCGCACCGCCTGAACGCCGAGGGCCTCGCCCTCGGCTACGGCGACCGCACCGTCTTCGAGGGGCTCGACCTCGAGATTTCGCCCGGCCGGATCACCGCGATCGTCGGCCCGAACGCGTGCGGCAAATCGACGCTGCTGCGATCGATGTCGCGCCTGCTCGCCCCTCGCGAGGGCCGCGTCGTGCTCGACGGCAAGCTCGTGCACCGCATGCCCGCGAAGGAGCTCGCCCGCACGCTCGGCATGCTTCCCCAGTCGCCGATCGCGCCAGAGGGGATCTCGGTCGCCGACCTCGTCGGCCGCGGGCGACAGCCGCACCAGGGCCTCTTCTCGCGCTGGACGCACGAGGACGACCAGGCCGTCGCAGACGCCCTCGACGCGACCGACACGTCCGTGCTCTCCGACCGCCCGGTCGACGAACTCTCGGGCGGCCAGCGCCAGCGCGTCTGGATCGCGATGGCGCTCGCGCAGCAGACCGACCTGCTGCTGCTCGACGAGCCGACCACGTTCCTCGACGTCAGCCACCAGGTCGAGGTGCTCGACCTGCTCGTTGATCTCAATCGCGACCGCGGCACGACGATCGTGCTCGTGCTGCACGACCTCAACCTCGCCGCTCGCTACGCCGACCACCTCGTCGCGCTCGAGGGCGGCGTCGTGCGCGCGTCGGGCGCGCCGGCCGAGGTGCTCACCGAAGACGTGGTGCGCGAGGTGTTCGGCATCGCGAGCCGCGTCGTCGTCGATCCCGTGTCCGGCACCCCGCTCATGCTGCCGATCGGGCGGCATCGCGTGGCTGAACCGGTCGGCGCGGGTGCTGGTGCCGGCGCCGATGCAGGGGTCGGCGGCATGGCTCCGGATGCGCGAATCGCGTGACGAAACCGGTGACCGGAAGAACCTCGGGACAGCACCAGTGAATCTTCGGGCCGCATCCGGAACAATAGGGGGATGACTTCGCCGAGTTGGGGCCCGAATTCGGGCGGAAGCGACTCCGGCGACACGGAGAGCGGCCTCGTTCGCTGGCGCCGCCGCGGGCGTGCCGCCGAGCTTCGCTTCGTCGAGCCGGCCCGCTCGAAGAAGTGGCGACGCAACGTGCTGCCGTCGAAGGCGATGCCCGCGCTCACCTCGTTCGGGTGGTGGCTCGCCGGCACCGTCACCCATGCGACGGCAAGCGTTGGCGCCCTTGTCGGCTTCGGCGCCGCGGGGGTCGACCTGCTGCCGGTCTGGATCGCCGTCGTCGCGGGGCTCGCGGTGCCGCCGGCCGCCGGCGTCGGCGGGTTCTTCCACGGCAAGCGCCGCCAGCGCGAGGCCGACGCCAGAGCCCTCGCGATCGGCGAGATCGACTCGGCGACCACCCAGGCCCTCGGCCGCGACGTGCGCGGCGTCGGCGGCAAGTCGCTCTCGCAGAAGATCGCATCGGTGATGCGGCACGGGCGCACCGAGCACGCCAGGTTGCTCACCGCATCAGGCTATGTCGAGTACCGCATCGACCCCGTCGATCGGTCGACCGTGGCAATCGAGCCGCTCGGGGAGTCGCCAGAGGCGCGGGCATTCAACGAGACCGTGCGCAAGGTGAACGCAGCGGCGCATCAGCACGTCGGCATCGAGATCACCGTTCCGACTGACCGGCGGGTCGCCGGGCTCGAGCAGCGGCTCGCGGCGCTCGAGAAGGTCGGCGGCATCGACGTCAACCACCCGAGCTACCCGCAGTTCGTGATCCTGCAGGTCGACCGCCTGACCGAGTACCGGCGCCTCGCGAGTCGGGCCGAGGCGATCGGCGAGGTCGAGTCGGCCGAGGCGCGCGCGGTCGCGGCGCAGCTGTCGCGCGACCTCGACGACATGGTCGAGCTCATGTCGACCGGCGTCGACGAGCTCGAGCGGCAGGTGCTCGCCGATTCGAAGCGCACGTCGGATGCGTACCTCGGGTTCCTGCGCGAGAAGTACGCGACGCCGGAGTCGCGGCACGGGTCGATGATCTGAGGGTGCCTGCGGCGCGGCGCCATGGCGCCGCGGCGGCCTCGCGTCGCGCAGGTTCGACCGCGCATCCGTCGTGCGACGACTCG
>JBQDJW010000401.1:0-3719 GCA_052086425.1 Pseudoclavibacter sp.
ATCCTCATCGAGAAATACGGGTTCTTGGGCGGCGCCGGAACGATGGGCGGCCTCGCAACGTTCTGCGGCATGCACGCGCGCGTCTGGGGCGTCGACGTGCAGTCGGTGCACGGGTACGCCGACGAACTGCTCGAGCGCATGGAAGCGATGGACGCGCTCAACGACGTACACCTGTCGGTCGACAACCGCATCCAGGCCCTCTCGTACGACATCTCGGCGCTCAAGATCGCGGCAGACGAGCTCGTGATCGGCTCGGGCGCCGAGATCCTGTTCCACACATCGGTCGTCGGCGTGTCGATGCGCGACGACTCCACGATCGACGCTGTGCTGGTCGAGTCGAAGTCGGGCCGCGGCGCGATCCGGGGCCGCTTCTTCATCGACGGGTCTGGCGACGGTGACGTCGCGGCCTGGTCGGGCGTGCCGTTCGAGCGCAGCGAGCGGCTCATGTACCCGTCGCTCATGTTCCGCATCAACGGCGTGCACCCCGACGAGGCCGGTCCCGCCTGGAAGACCGTGCGCCAGATCATGGAAGAGGCGGAGGCAGCCGGCACGCACACGTTCCCGCGCAAGAAGCCGATCGTGCGCCCGCAGCCGAACCCGCTCGAGTGGCGCTCGAACCTCACGCAGCTGTCGAACGAAGACGGCTCACCAGTCGATGGCACCGACGCCGCCCAGCTCACGCGCGGCGAACTGCAGGGCCGCCAGCAGGTGAAGGACGTGTTCGCCTTCATCAAGGAGCGCACGCCCGGGTTCCAGGACTCGTACATCGTCGACATCGCGCCGTCTGTCGGCATCCGCGAGACGCGGCGCATCGTCGGCGAATACGTGCTCACCGAGGACGACGTGCTCGGGTGCGCCGACTTCGACGACACGATCGGCGTCAACGGTTGGCCGGTCGAGGCGCACGTCGAGGGCGATGTCGTCTTCCGATTCGCGCCGGCCGAATCTCGCGGCTTCAACCAGCTTCCGTACCGGATGCTGGTGCCCGGCGTCGTGGGGAATCTTCTGGTGGCGGGGCGTTGCGCGTCGATGACGCAGGGCGGCCAGTCATCTGGCCGCGTGACGGGCCCGTGCTGGGCGATGGGCCAGGCGGCCGGCACGGCGGCATCGCTCGCCCTCGACGGCGACGGCACCGGCCGGGGCGTCGACGTGCGCGAACTGCAGCGCCGGCTCGAGGCGACGGGCGCCTACCTCGGGCGCGAGTTGCCTGAGGGAGTCGAAGCGCCAGAGGGTGCGGACGCGCGTGGCCGGTCCGTCACGGCGGGCTGAGTTACCCGGACGCGTGCTTGACCCGGCCCCCACAGGACGGCGCACGTCATCCCGGAATGCCGGAGGGCCGTCGCCGGTTGCCATCCGCATGACACGCATCGGCATCATCGGAGCTGGCAACATCGGAACAGCGGTCGCGAAGGCGGTGATCACCGCGGGCCACGAGGTCGTGATCGCGAACTCGCGCGGCCCGGAAACGCTGACGGAGCTCGTCGGCGAACTCGGCGACCAGGCCCGCGCCGCTACGGCGCAGGAGGCGGCCGAAGCCGGCGAGGTCGTCGTCGTGACCGTGCCCCTCATTGCGTATCGGGACATCCCCGTCGCACCCCTCGCGGGCAAGATCGTGATCGACACGAACAACTACTACTGGGAGCGCGACGGCCGCATCGAGGCGCTCGAGCGCGGCGAGGCGACCGTGAGCGGCATGCTGCAGGAGCACCTCGCCGAGTCGAAGGTCGTCAAGGGCTTCAACCACATCATGGCGGCCGACATCACGGTCACCGGCAGCCCCGCGGGAACCCCCGACCGCCGGGCGCTCGCAACGGCGTCCGACTTCCCAGAGGCGATCGAGTTCATCACGGCGCTCTACGACGAGCTCGGCTACGACACCGTGAACGTCGGGCCGCTTGACGACTCGTGGCGCGTCGAACGCGACCGCCCGGCGTACGTCGTGCGCCAGACGGCCGACGAGCTGCGGGCTAACCTCGCGAAGGCCTGGCGCATCCCGAAGTAGTGCGGGGCGCGCGAAGGCGGGCGCGATCGCCCCGCGCCCGCCTCAGCGCCGGAACAGGTGCGGGTTCGCGTTCCGATAGGCAGACGCGATGCCGCCCGCCGTTTCGCGCATCCGGTCGATGACGCCGCTCACGAGCGTCTCCTCCGTGTAACGCAACGTCGTCGACGACAGCGTCAGCGCTCCGACGACCTCGGCGCCGACCGTGATCGGCACGGCAGCGGCGACCTGGCCGGGCAGGTACTCCTCGGTCGAGACGTCGTACCCGCTCGCACGCGCCGCCTCGACGCGCGCGCGCAGCGCATCCGGGTCGGTGACCGTCGTGGGCGTGAACGCCTCGAGTGTCCCCACCTCGAGCAGCATGTCCTCCACGAACTCGGGCGGCTGCCCCGCCAGCAAGACGTGGCCGACGGCGGTCGCGTGCGATGGCAGATGCTGCCCGATGCGCACCGCGTCGGGGCCGGGGCGCTGCGCCTGGATGCGGGCGACGTGGATCACGTCGAATCCGTTCAGCACGCCGACGCTGCAGGTCGCCTCTGTCGCGTCGGCGAGCGCCGACATGTACCCGTACGACAGCTCCGGCAGCGACGAGTTCGAGAAGTAACCAGACCCGATCTCGAGCACGCGTGGCGTGAGCTGCCAGGCCCCGTGGCTCGAGGTGGCGTATCCGAGGTGCTCGTAGGTGAGCAGGATGCGCCGAACGACCGGGCGCGCGAGCCCGACGACCTTTGCGATTTCGGCGACGGTCAGCGACACCTCGTGGCCGGTGAAGGCCCGCAAGACGGCGACGCCGCGCTCGATGCTCTGGATTCGATCGCGCTCATTGGTCTCGGTCATGCTTCACCCGTCTGTTGCTCGGTGAACGCACAGCGTCCACCCGGTCATGCTAACCGCGACACGGCCACCGCCGCGGTATCCCCCGTCACAGACTTCGCTCGCTGGATCTGCTCGTACACGTGGTGGCGCAGCTCGACGAACCTCGCGCTCGAACGGGTTTCGAGCTGGTCGCGCTCGCGCGGCAGGTCGACGGGGAGATCTTCGAGCACGACGGTCGGCGACGATGACAGCATGATGACCCGGTCGCCGAGGTAGACCGACTCGTCGATGTCGTGCGTCACGAACAGCACCGTCACGCCGAGGTTCGACCACACCGACCGCACGAGGTCCTCGAGATCGGCGCGGGTCTGCGCGTCGACGGCCGCGAAGGGCTCATCCATGAGCAGCACCTCCGGGCGGTAGGCGACGGCGCGCGCGATCGCGACGCGCTGCTGCATGCCGCCGGACAACTGCCACGGGTACGACCTCGGCACGTGCGCGAGCCCGACCGCCTCGAGTGCCTCGGCGACCCGCTCTTTGCGTTCGGCGCGCGGCACGCGGGCGACTTCGAGCGGCAGCTCAACGTTGTCGGCCACTCGCAGCCACGGGTAGAGCGAGCGCCCGTACTCCTGGAACACGAGCGCCATGCCGCGCGGCGGCCCATCGACGGCGACGCCGTCGAGCTCGACCGTGCCGGAGGTCGGGCTCAGCAGGCCCGCAATGCACTTGAGCAGCGTGGTCTTGCCCGAGCCCGACGGACCGACGAGACACGCGAACTCGCCGCGCCGAAGCGCGAACGTGAGATCGCGCACGGCCTCGACGCCCGCGCCCCCGTCTGTCGACGGGTAGATCTTCTGCAGGCCGCGCACGTCGAGGAGCACGTCCTCCGCCCCCGACTGGCCTT
>JBQDJW010000402.1:0-3714 GCA_052086425.1 Pseudoclavibacter sp.
CGCCGTGCACCGAAGCGAGGGGGTGGGCGGAGTGGACCAGCGCCGGGTACACGCGCGCGGAGACCGACTCGGTCGCGCCGTCGTCGGACGTGATCCGCTCGCAGATCGCGAGCAGCTTGACGACGTACCCCGCCGTGCGCGCCTCGTCGATCAGTTCCGCGGTCACGGACGTGATGCCCTCGCGGTAGACCTGATCGACGGGAACGCTCGTGTGGAATGCGATGGACGCGAGGATCGCGGCCTTCTGCTGGGCGTCATACCCCTCGACGTCGGCCGTCGGATCCGCCTCCGCATACCCCAGTTCGGTCGCGACGGCGAGCGCTTCCTCGAGCGTGCCTCCGATCGTGTGCATCCGATCGAGGATGAAGTTCGTCGTGCCGTTGACGATGCCGAGTATCCGGTCGACGCGGTCGCCCGCGAGGCTGTCGCGCAACGGCCGGATGATCGGAATCGCCCCGGCCACCGCCGCCTCGTAGTAGAGCTGCGCGCCAACGCGCTCGGCGACGTCGAAGAGCTCGGGGCCGTGGGTCGCGACGAGCGCCTTGTTGGCGGTGACGACGTCCGCACCGCTGCCGAGGGCGAGCGAGATGAGGGTGCGGGCAGGATCGATGCCGCCCATGAGTTCGACGACGAGGTCTGCCCCGAGGATCAGCGTTTCCGCGTCCGTCGTGAACAGCTCCGCCGGCAGGTCGACGTCGCGCTTCGCGTCGACGTTCCGCACGGCGATCCCGACGAGTTCGAGACGCGCGCCGACGCGGTGCGCCAGCTCATCGGAGTGCTCGAGCAGGGTGCGCGCCACCTGAGAGCCGACGGAGCCGGCCCCGAGCAGCGCGACGCGCACAGTCCGGTGTTGGTTCATGGTCAGTCCTCCAGTGGGTGGCGGTCGACATCGGCGCCGACAGTCAGAGTGGCAGAAGCGGGTGACCCTCGCCCGTGCGCGATCACGCGCCGGCGGATGGGCGGGCTCCGGCGCCCGCCCCGGGGTCGCGGGCGAGCAGGTCGTCCATCGTCTCCGGAAGCAGCAACCAGTCGGCGTCGCCCTCGCGCACCGCGAGCACGCCCGGGCGCGCGAGCCAGTTGTAGTTGCTCGCCAGCGAGGCGCAGTAGGCACCGGTCGCGGGGACGACGGCGAGGTCGCCAGCGCGAACGTCTCCGGGAAGGTAGTCGGCGAGCACGACGATGTCGCCAGACTCGCAGTGCTTGCCGGCCACGCGGACGAGCGCGGCAGGCGCATCCGACGATCGATTGCCGAGCCGCACCGTGTAGTCGGCCTCGTAGAGGGCCGGCCTCGCGTTGTCGCTCATGCCGCCGTCGACGGAGACGTAGAGCCGCTGCGCCGCTCGCTCGCCGTCGGTCTGCACGGAGACCGGCTTCGTCGTGCCGACCCGGTAGATCGTGACGCCGGCAGGCCCGATGATCGAACGCCCTGGCTCGAACGCGACCGCCGGCATCGTGATGCCGAGGCGCGCGCACTCGGCCGCGACGAAGTCGGCGAGATCGTCGGCGATCTCCTCGATCGGCCGCAGCGTGTCCGCCGTCGTGTATGCGATGCCGAACCCGCCGCCGAGATTCAGCTCGGGGATTTCGCCGTCGGCCGCCAGGCGCGCGTGCGCCTCGAGCAACCGTGCGGCCGACTCGCGGAAACCGGCGCCGTCGAAGATCTGCGACCCGATGTGCGTGTGGAGGCCGAGCAGGCGGAGCGAGGCGCGCGAGCGCACATCGGCCGCGATGGCGTCGATGTCGGCGAGCGGGATGCCGAACTTCTGATCTTCGTGCGCCGTGGCGAGGAACTCGTGCGTCGAGGCGTGCACGCCCGAGTTGACGCGGATGCGCACGTCCTGCACGCGGCCGAGGTCTGCGGCGATCTTCGCGAGCCGCTCGACCTCCTGCGGGCTGTCGAGCACGACGGCGCCGACGCCGAGCTCGACGGCGGCGCGGAGTTCGGCGTCGGACTTGTTGTTGCCGTGCACGCCGATTCGGCCGGCGGGCATGCCGCCGCGCAGCGCGACCGCGAGCTCGCCGCCTGATGCGACGTCGAGGTTGAGGCCCTCATCGCGCATCCATCCGACGACACCCGTGCTGATGAAGGCCTTGCCGGCGTAGTAGACCTTCGCGCTGCCGCCGTGGCGGGCGAATGCACTCTCGAGTGCGGTGCGGATGCGCGTGGCGCGACCCCGCGCATCCGCCTCATCGATGACGTAGAGCGGCGTGCCGTACGTGTCGGCGAGGTCGCTCGCGCGGTGACCGGCGATCGTCAGCTCGCCGTCGCTGGCGCGCGACGCTCCGGACGGCCAGATCTGCGGCGCGAGCCCATTGGGGTCGGTCGGCATCTCGAGCCACGACGGAGCGAGGGGGTTCGGGGCGACGGACGAATCGGGGACGAGCACCGGAACATCGTACCGGCCGCTCGTCCCCGCACCGTCGCTCACGAGTGCGAGCGGTGCCGAGTCGAGCACGTCAAATGACGCAGCCAGCGATGCCAGACAGATTATCGAGCGTCGCGTCACTCCCGGTGACGGTCCACGCGAAGTCGATCCCCTCCCCGCCGACCGCTACTTCGGTCACCTCGATGTCAACGCTCCCCGCGTCGGTGCACAGCTCGAGATCCTGCGGTTCGCCGCCGCCCCAGTCGAGCACGTCGCTCCGGTCACCGTCGAGGATCCACTGGTCGCTGATCATCTCGAGCACGAGGCCGTCGCCCTCCGAGCGAAGCTCGTACCCGTACTCGATCACGATGCCGATTGAGTCGAGGCTCGCGTCGACGAGCAGGAATCCGCCGTCGTTCATCTGGATCGAGAAGTCGCTCCAGTACGTCTCGTCTTCCTGGTGATCGAGCTCGAGGACCCAGGCCAGGACCGCGCTCGACGGACGGTGCTCGCGATACTCGATGCGTTCGGCGGCGCTCGACAGATCGGTCGGCACCCCGTATGCATCGAACGACGACGAGAACGGCTCGCCGGCGAGCTCCTGGTCGACTCCCGCGAACGACACGTGATCGTAGGAGCCGCCGAGCTGCTGCAGCAGGTAGATGGAGGCGTCGACGGAAACCTCGTAGCCGCCGTCGACCGTCTCATCGCCGCTCGCGATTTCGACCGCGTCGGCCTTCTCCTCCAGACTGCTTGCGACGTTCCCGCGCGTCGTGAACTCGCCGATGACGGCCCCGGCGACGAGCAGCACGACGAGGGCTGCGGCGCCGAGGCTGATCCAGAGCGCCAGTCGCGACTTCTTCGCGGAGGCGCCCGCGGCTTCTGCCTGCCCCTGGGCGCCGAAGGGTCCAGGTCCGCCGGGCTGACCCGCGCCGCCGAACTGCCCGGGGGCGCCGTACTGCCCTGGCGCGCCATGCTGCCCTGGCGTCTGCGGACCGGGCCCCTGCTGTTGACCAGGGTCGATGAGTGCCCCTGCGGACGTCGCCTGACGGACCGGCGGCTGCGCATACGGGCTCGCGGGCACGCCGTAGCCGCCCGGCGATCCGATCGCGCTTCCCTGCGACTGATCGGCGGGCGGCGCGCCTATCGGCGTCGGAACACCGAAGGTGCTCGGCGCCACGTACGCGCTCCCCTGCGGCCCCAGCGCGGCGGGCGCGCCCGGCTGCGGGTAGGCGCTCGTCTGATCGAAGGCGCTCGGCTGCGGGAAGGCGCCCGACTGACCGGCGGCACCGGGCTGCTCGTACGCACCGGGCTGCTCGTATGCACCGGGCTGCTCGTATGCACCGGG
>JBQDJW010000403.1:0-3713 GCA_052086425.1 Pseudoclavibacter sp.
GCCGCGAGCATCCGGGGCACGCACGCGAGCACGGCGACACGCAACACGGCCCCCATGCGCGCGGCGGCCCCGAACGCATGGGCGGCCCCGCGCGCATCCGGATGCTGGCAACGCTCGCAGACGCCGCGAATCCACTGACGATCAGCGAAATCGGCGACACCATCGGCGTCGATCAGCCGCGCGCCTCCCGCCTTGTCCAGCAGGCGGTCAAACTCGGGCTCGCGCAGCGAGAGGCCGATCAAGATGACGCGAGACGAATCCGCGTTGCCTTGACCGTGGAGGGCGAGGCGATCGTGCGCAGGTTCCGCGGCGACCGCCTCGACACGGTTCGCGCAGCCCTCGAAGACTTCTCCCCCGCGGAACGCGCGCAACTCGCAACCCTCCTCACCAAGTTCGCCGAGGCCTGGCCCGACACTCCGCGCCGGCCGCACTGACGCGCACCCGGCTCACCGCCGACCACTCGCACGCGTTAACAAACATGTACACACCGTTGACAGGTGACTATTCAGTCACCTAACATCGAGGCGTGGATGACGACCCTGTCTTCAAGGCACTCGCGGACCGGACACGCCGCGAGCTGCTCGACGCACTCTTCGAGCGTGGCGGCCGCACGCTCGGCGAGCTCGTCGATGTCGTCAACCAGCGCACCGAGATGTCGAGGTACGGGGTGTCCAAACATCTCCGACTTCTCGCCGACGCGAACCTCGTCACGGTTCGCGCCTCAGGCCGCGAGCGACTGCACTACGTCAACGCGGTGCCCATTCAGCAGATCGCCGAACGGTGGATCGACAAGTACTCCGAGCCGCACCTCCGCGAGCTCACGAATCTCAAGTCGCGCGCAGAGCGTGCGTGGCGGAAGGACACGAATCATGACTGACGACGACCGCACCCTCCAGGTGCACTCGATCTACATCGACGCCCCGGCGGCCAAGGTGTGGGAGGCCCTCACGACCTCCGAATACACGAACAAGTGGGGGTACGGGGGCGACATCACCTTCGACGGCACCCCGGGCGGCAAGTACGTCAACCACACGACACCCGAGATGAAAGAGATGGGCATGGGCGACGTCGCGATGACCGCGACGATCATCGAGCTCGACCCGCCGCACAAGCTCGTACTCGACTCGCAGGCCATCTGGCACGACGAGCCGCCGCAGCGTCTCACCTACGAGCTCATCGAGGCGACGCCAGAGCTCACGCGAGTGATCCTCACGCACGACGTCACCAACGCGCCGCTCACCGCGAGCGACGTCGCGGGCAATGACAACGTCGAGCAGGGCGGTGGCGGATGGCCGTGGACCCTCGCGAGCCTCAAGACGCTGCTCGAGACGGGCCGCCTGATGGCGACCGCGGGCGCCTAGCCGGATCATGCCGCCGGCCTGCGATGCCGGCGCGCGACGCGATCGCGCATCGACGGCGCAATGACCGGATGCCGCAGCCGACCCGACGAGGGACGGTTGCGGCATCCGTCGTCAGTTCGAAACCGCCGGGCGCTGCTCGGGTGCGCCGACCACTTCGAGCCGGATGCGCGACTCGAGTTCGCGCGTCGCGCGACGGAGCGCCCGCTCGGCGTCGAGGCCCGCGGCTCGCGCCTCGCGCACGACGTCGAGCAGCCGCTCGCCGAGCGCGGCCTCTGCGGCCCGATGCTCGGCGTCGTCACGCACGGCCTCGGCGACGGCGCGGGCCGCGCCCGAATCGGCGACGCCCCCATCCGAGTCGCCCTCGAGACCGACCTGCCGCGCCTTGCCGAGCAGCTTGTCGGCGCGAGCCAGCGCCGGGAGGCCCGCCGGCACGCCGTCGACGATGCTCTCGCGGTCGCGCTTCTCGACCGCCTTCGCCTCGCTCCACAACCGGATGATCTCGTCCATGTCACGCGTCGGCGTCTCGCCGAACACGTGCGGGTTGCGGCGCACCAGCTTGTCGGCCTGGTCGCGCGCGACCTCCCCGACGCCGAATGCCCGGCCGTCGTCGCGCAGCTCGCCGATCGATGCGTGGAACAGCACCTGGAACAGCACGTCGCCGAGCTCCTCGCGGATGTGATCGGCGTCGCCGGACTCGAGCGCGTCGACGAGCTCGTGCGACTCCTCGATGAGGTACTTCACGAGCGACTCGTGCGTCTGCGCCTCGTACCACGCGCATCCGCCCTCGCCCCGAAACCGGGAGACGACGTCGAGCAGGCGATCGAGTTCGGGGTGCGCGGCCATGGGTGCCATTGTGCCGCAGGTGCGGACGGACGATTCGGGCGGCAGGAGTCGAGGCCGCCGGGGCCGCGACGCCCGCCCGCTACGCCGTCGGGTCGGGCTCGGCGAGCACGCGCTTCGCGATGCTGAGCGCGTGGTTCGCGGCCGGCACGGCGCAGTAGATCGCCGACTGCAGCGCGACCTCGACGATCTCGTCCGGCGTGAGGCCGATGCGCAGCGCGGCGCGCACGTGCATCTCGTACTCCTCCCAGAAGCCGCCGGCGATGAGCGCCGTCATCGTGATGGCGCTGCGGGTTTCGCGCGGCAGGCCGGGGCGGGTCCAGATCGTGCCCCACGCGTAGCGCGTGATCATGGCCTGGAAGTCGCGGGTCACGTCGTCGATCGCGGCCGTGGAGCGGTCGACGTGCGAGGCGCCGAGCACCTCGCGCCGCACGGCCATGCCCGCGTCGTACGGGTCGTCGAGCGGCACGCCGGCGCGAGCACGGGCGTCGGCCGCGACCTCGCCGACCGGCGCGGCGGCCGCAACGGACGCACCCGACGCGCCCGCAGCATCCGGCCCATCGCCGAACTCGGCGATGATCGCGCGCGACGTGCCCTCCGGGTCCTCGGCCGGCGCCTGGTGGGCGACGCCCGCAAGCAACACGTACGAGCCCTGAGGCACGCCCTCGGCGATGCGGCGCTGCTCGCGCGGCGAGCACACGGCGTCTTCGGCACCGCCGATCGCGAGCACCGGCACCCTGATGTCGCCGAGCCCCGGGATCAAGTCGTAGTCGGCGAGTGCGCGGCAGGCCGCCGCATAGGCGTGCCGGTCGGTGCCCTGCAAGTCGTGCAACAGGTTCGTGACCCGCTCGGGCTCGCGCTCGATGAATCCCTCGGCGAACCAGCGCTGCGCCGAGCCGGTGACCATGGTCGGCGTTCCGGCCGATGCGACGAGCTCGGCGCGTTCGTGCCACCCATCCGGCGTGCCGATCTTGGCGGCCGAGCAGACCGAGACGGCCCCGTCGATGAGGTCGCCGTGGTCGTGCGCGACGTGCAGCGTCGTCGCCCCGCCGATCGAGTCGCCCGCGACGATCACGCGCGTGCCCTCGGCGATCGTGCCGGCGGCTCGCTCCGTGCGCACGAGGTCGGCGACCGCGTCGCCGAGCTCGGCGAGCGTGAACGCCTCCGACGAGGCGGCGCTCGCGCCGTGACCGGGCAGATCCCACCCGATCACCTGGAACGCCTCGCGCAGATACGGCAACGACGGGCCCCAGACCGACGCAACCGATGTGCCGAGCGACGGGCCGACGATCAGCGTCGTCGCGCCGGGGCGCTCGGCGAGCAGGGTCGCGGTGATGACGGGTGTGGGCATGTGGTCGGCCTTTCGGTGCGATGTGAGATGGCTTCGGATGCTGTGGTCGCGTCGAGCGCAGGGGCGACGCACGGTGTGCGGTTCGGAGCGCGGCGGGCGACGCTCCGCGTGCGG
Source organism: Pseudoclavibacter sp. (assembly GCA_052086425.1). Taxonomy (GTDB): domain Bacteria; phylum Actinomycetota; class Actinomycetes; order Actinomycetales; family Microbacteriaceae; genus Pseudoclavibacter. Next base: position 3,667 of record JBQDJW010000403.1, read on the forward strand.
CGCGCTCGTCCGGCACGAAGGCCCGGCCCACGTGGCACGAGGCCCGC
>JBQDJW010000404.1:0-3711 GCA_052086425.1 Pseudoclavibacter sp.
CGGCCGCACCCTCATCCGTGGCGCCGCCAGCATCCGCCTCGCCCGCCGCGCTCGTGTCGCCGGCCGCGGTCGAGTCGTCGGTCGCCCCGAGCTCCTCATCCGGAGTCACCTCGTTGGAGTTCTCAACCGCGATCGCCTGATCATCGAGGATCATCTGCCAAAGCTGGCTCGCATCCGGTTCGAGCGGCTCGACCTTGCCCGCCTGCCACGACTCGGCGACGGGCAGCTGCGCGAAGATGATGTTCGAGGCGTCGACCTTGCCGAGCACGCTGGCGAACGCCGCGAGCGTGTCGAAGTCGAGCGACGACGAGAGCGTCATGTTATTTGTGACGGCCGTCGCGAGGCCGTACACCTTGGTGATGTTGGTGAGCGTGTCGCTGCTCTGCACCTCGCGGATCAGCGCAGAGAGGAACACCTGCTGGCTGCTGATGCGAGACAGATCCGAACCATCTCCCACGCCGTGCCTCGAGCGCAAGAACTTCAGCGCATCCTCGCCCTTGAGCGAATGAACGCCTGGCTGCAGGTACAGGCCGACGTAGTCGTCGGAGATCTCATTGGCGACGCACACGTCGACGCCGCCCACCGCGTTCGACATCTCGATGACGCCGTTGAACTGCACCATGGCCGCGTACTGCACGTCGACGCCCGACATCGCCTCGGCTGTCGCGACGACGCAGGCCATACCGCCGTCACCAAGGATTCCATTGAAGGGGATCTCGTACTTCTCGTCGACCCACTCGCCGTCGTCGTTCATGCAGCGGGGCTGATCGACAATCGTGTCTCGCGGGATGCTGACGGCCGTGACCGAGGTCTGATCCTCGGATACGTGGATCAGGATGTTGACGTCATTGAGGACACCCGAGGCCTCTTCTGTGCCCTCGCCGAACTCGGCGCCCTGGCCCTCGCGCGAGTCGCTACCGATGAGGAGGATGTTCGCGCCGCCCTCGATCTGGGCGAGTGCCGGCGGCGGTGACTCGTTGATGTCGGGGCGGTCTCCGAGCGCCGACCAGAGCCGCACGAACGCGACGCTGCCGACGACCACCATGGCGACCACGAGGACTGAGGCGACAAGCCCCATACCCTTCCCGACCGAGCGAGCCGGCGTGGTGACCGAGAGCTTGCCGTGCCGCGCGATCGACCGGTTGCCGTATCGCAGGCTCGGGCGCTCGTGGTCGCCTGGTCGCGCCTGCGCCGACCCCGCGGCGACCTGCGCCTGCCGCCGCTCCGCGCGCGTCGAGAAGTGCGCACCGCCCCGAGGAGTGCCGTCCTGTTGGGGGGTGCGACGAGGAGGCATATTCCCGTCGTAAGTCACGGTGCGGGTGTCCTCCTTCGCGGATGCGCGTGCGGGGCGGGGTGCGCATGTCATTGGTACGCGGAGGGCGTGGGATTCGAACCCACGAGGCATTGCTACCCACTGGTTTTCAAGACCAGCTCCATCGGCCGCTCGGACAGCCCTCCAAAAACCGAACGCAACGATTTCATATCGTTCCTGTGTGATCGGTGATGATCATCGTAACCGAGGATGCGGCCCGCCCGCGTCACGCATCGACGCCGCCTCGGGGTTCGGACGAGACGCTCAGCCGATTGCGGCGAGGGCCCCCGCGAGCCCGTCGTCGTGGAAGTCGGCAGCGAGCACGTTGCCCGCGTCGATGACCTCCTGCGGGGCGCCGCCCATGGAGATCGCGATGCCGAACTCGCCCGCCCACTGCAGCATCTCGATGTCGTTGCGGCCGTCGCCGGCGGCGACGACCCGCTCGCGCGGGATGCCCAGCTCGCCGCGCACGCGCTCGAGCGCCGTGCCCTTGTGGACGCCGTTCGGCGCGATGTCGAGCCAGTTCGTCCACCCGACCGAGTAGCTCACGTGGTGCAGGCCGATCGCCTCGACGGCCGACGTGAATTCCTCTGTCGTCTGGTCGGGCGCGACGACCACGAGCCGCTGCACGGGCTCGTGGAGCAGGTCTTCGAACGACACCTCGCGCCCGGTGGCCTCGAACGAGCCGTCCGGGAACGACCCGCTGTATCGGAAGACGCCGTCGGCGCTTTCGACGGCGTACCTGGCAGCGCTCAGGCCGCCGCGCAGGCGCAGCAGCACGTCAGACGGGTCGAACGTCTCGACCCACCGGCGCACGTACGCGTCGGTCGCCGACGGGTCGCTCACCGAGGTATTGCGCTCGAGGATCGTCGCGCCGTTCGCGCTCACGACGAAGCGCGAATCGAGCCCGAGGCGCCGGTGGATCGGCAGCGTGTCGGCGGTCGAGCGGCCTGTCGCCAGCATGACCTCGTGGCCCGCGTCGCGCAGTCGGGAGATCTGCTCGTGCGTCGCATCCGGGATTGTGCCGTCGTGGTCGAGGATCGTTCCGTCGATGTCGATGGCGACAAGCAGCCGTTCGCCCGTCGTCATGCGGGAACCTCGGCCACTTCGAGGCCGCCGAGGTATGGGCGGAGCGGCTCCGGGATCACGACCGAGCCGTCGGCCCGCTGGTGGGTTTCGAGGATCGCGACGAGCCAGCGCGTCGTCGCGAGCGTGCCGTTGAGCGTCGCGACCGGCGACGTGCCCGACTCGCCGCGAAACCGGGTCTGGAGCCGGCGCGCCTGATAGGTCGTGCAGTTCGAGGTGCTCGTGAGCTCGCGATACGCGTCTTGCGTGGGCACCCACGCCTCGACGTCGAACTTGCGCGCCGCGCTCGAGCCGAGGTCACCCGCAGCGGTATCGATCACGCGGTAGTGCAGACCGAGCGACTGCATCATCTCTTCCTGCCACCCGAGCAAGCGCTCGTGCTCGGCCTCGGCCTCGGCCGGGTCGCAGTACGTGAACATCTCGAGCTTGTTGAACTGGTGCACGCGGATGATGCCCCGCGTGTCTTTGCCGTACGAGCCCGCCTCCGAGCGGTAACAGGTCGACCACCCGGCGTATCGGATGGGCCCGTCTGCGACGTCGATGATCTCGTCGGCGTGATAGCCCGCGAGCGCGACCTCGCTCGTCCCGGTCAGGTAGAGCTCCTGGCCGGGCAAGTAATAGACCTCGTCGGAGTGCTCGCCGAGGAACCCGGTGCCGGCCATGATCTCGGGCTTCACGAGCGTGGGGGTCGTGAGCATCGTGAATCCGTTGGCGAGGGCCTTGTCGAGCGCCATGGTCATGAGCGCGAGCTCGAGGCGCGCGCCGATACCGCGCAGGTAGTAGAAGCGGGCACCGGACACCTTCGTGCCGCGCTTCATGTCGATCGCCCGCAGCCCCTCGCCGAGTTCGAGGTGGTCCTTCACCTCGAAGTCGAACGCGGGCTTCTCGCCGGCGGTCTTGAGGGTGACGAAGTTCTCTTCCCCGCCGGCCGGGATGCCGTCAACGATGAGGTTCTGAATGCGCCCGATCGCGTCCGTCGCGGCCTGGTCGGCGTCTTTCGACGCCTGCTCGGCCGCCTTGACGCGCGCCGACAGCTCCTTCACGTCGGCGAGGATCGAAGGCTTGTCCTCCTTCGACGCCGAGGCGACGCGCTTCGACGCGGCGTTCTGCTCTGCGCGCAGCGACTCGAATTCGCCGATCGCGGTGCGGCGATGGGCGTCGGCGGCGATCGCGGCCTCGACGAGCGCCGGGTCGTTGCCTCGCGCGGCCTGCGATCGCCGCGCCTGGTCAGGATTGTCTCGGAGCACTTGGGGGTCGATCACAGGGGAATCGTAACGGGCGCATCCGACACCGCGGCGCCGCGGCCTGTTCCC
>JBQDJW010000405.1:0-3711 GCA_052086425.1 Pseudoclavibacter sp.
CCCCGCGATGCTCGATGTGCCGGATGTCGTGGGCCTGACCGAGACGCAGGCGCAGTTCGCGATCGAGCAGGCTGGCTTCACCTACGACCCGAACACGACGACGTACCAGTTCTCCGACGTCAGGGAAGGCGATGTGCTCGCGGCGACGGACGGCCAGGGCGGACCGCTACCCGAGCAGATGGCGGAGCAGCAGCCGATCCGCCTCGTCGTGTCGGCCGGCATCGTGCCGGACGTGGTCGGCTACGGCCAGTCGAGCGCCGTGCAGCAGCTCGAGGACGTGGGGCTGAAGGCCGAGGTCGCCGCGAGCCAGTACTCCGAGACGGTGCCGGAGGGCAACGTGATCGCGGCCACGACGACCACCGACCCGGTGCGCCCAGGCGACACGATCAATCTGACAGTGTCGCTCGGGCCCGAGCCGACGGTTCAGGTGCCGAACGTCGTGGGCAAGACGGTCTCGCAGGCCGTTTCCGAGCTCGAGGCCGCCGGCTTCACGGTCGACCACAAGGTCGCTCCGCCGCTCGTCGGGATCGCGGTCGTCACGGCGCAGACGCCAAAGGGCGACGCCGAGGTGAAGGAGAGCGAGGTCGAAAACACGACCGTCCAGCTCACCGTGCGGTAGGCGGCCGGGGCCCGGCGCGGCTCCGTCCCTCCGCCTCGCCTACTGCTTCTCGGGCGGCTTGCTGCCGCCGAACGTGTTCGATCCGCCGCCGTCGAGCTGAATTACCTGGGCCGTGACGTGGCTCGTCCGCTCGTCGGCGAAATACGCCACGGTGTTGGCGACGTCCTCGGGCATACCGACCCGGCCGACGGCGATGCGATCGGCCCACTGCGCGAGCACCTCGTCGCGGTCCTGCGCGGGGCGCCCGAGCATCGATCGGCTGGTGCCGACGAGGCCCGGGGCGATGGCGTTGACGGTGATGCCCCACGCGGCGACATCCATGGCGAGCGAGCGGGTGAGTCCCAGCACGCCGGCCTTCGTCGCCGAGTAGGCGGCCGACCGCGCTGCGGGCGTGATACCGGCCATCGACGAGATGTTGACGATGCGGCCGTACCGGCCCTCGCGCATCCTGGCGATGGCGGCGCGGCACATGAGGAACGTGCCGGTGAGATTGATCCGCAGCGATTCGTCCCACGCATCGAGCGGGATCTCTGCGACGTCGGCCCGGTCGGGGCCCTGCGGCATCGCCGCGTTGTTCACGAGCACGTCGAGCCGCCCGTAGGCTGCGTCGACCTCGCTGAACATGCGCTCGACATCGGCGCGGTCGCCGATGTCGCCGAGCACCGCGACGGCCTTCGTGCCGGCGGCCTCGAGGTCGGCGACGAGCCGGTCGAGGCCGGATTCGGCGGCGACCTCCTGCCCGGCGTTCGGCACGCCGGCGGGCGCGCGGTCGGTGACGACGAGCGAGAATCCGTCTGCCGCGAGTCGCCTGGCGATCCCCTGCCCCGCCCCGTCGGGCTTCCCGCATCCGGTGATCATCGCAACGCGCGCTTCGGTCATCCCGCACTCCCTCTCGTTGGCGATCGCCCGCCTCGGCGGGTCGCCGTTCGGCGCGGGCGGCAGTGCCAGCGCATCGACACGCGGCAGTCTGCCGAATCGGCGCGCTGCTGGCCGCCCCGGTTCCGCGCGGTGGAAGCGCGGGCGCGAACCGGTGCGCGCGGATGCCCGTGGTGGCGCCGGGGATCAGACGGCCGGCCGTCGCTCGTCATCGACTGCCGTCGGCGGGCGCGTGCGGCGTGTTCGTCGCCGGGCGATGTGCTCACGTACGAGTACGATCCCGGCGGCGACAATCACCGCGGCGACGGCGAACAATGCTGCCATCGGCAGCGCGCGAGCGAAGCTGACCACGACGAGGTCCAGCATCTCGAGCGGGTTCCGAAAGTACGCCCGTGTACCGAGGGCGGTCGCGACCGAGTGGAATAGTGGCGGCGTCACCAGCAGCGCGAGGGCCGCGATCCAGGCGAGGGCTCGCCACCCCGGGCGTCGCCCGCACCAGGCGAGTGCGAGCACGACGATAAGCACAGACACCCACCCGCCGCCGTCGTTGACCCGCAGCATCACATCATCTTCGCCGAGCGGCAGCCTCGTGAGTGTGGCGACCCAGGCGGCGGCGGGCACGGCGGCGAGGCAGATGCTCGCCGCGGACGTCGCGGGGTTCGGACGCGTCGCGAACCAGTACACGAGCTGCGCGGCCGCCGCTGCGATCAGCATGCCCGCGAGCATGCCGACGAGATACCCGATCGCCCAGAGCCGTGGCTCGCCGCCGACCACGCCGATGTCGATGCCCGAGATCGTGACGCTCTGGGCGATGGCGATCGCCTGCGTCACTCCGAGGCCCGCGGAGCCCGCCCACGCCGGCACTCGCCCGCTGCGCGAGAGCGGGCGGATCGCGAGGGCGGCGATGAGGCCGCCGGTCACGAGGAGCGCGACGATGACCGTCGCCTGGTACTGGCTGATCGGGAGCAGCACCATGGGCTGCACATCGCGGATCTCGGGGGCGACCTGGAGGTTCTGCAGCGGCATGCGGGCGCCGGCCAGCAGCCACGGGTGCAGTCCGAGCACCGCGCCGACGATGCCGATGGCGGCCCCGCACGCGATCGCGACGGGGGTGCTCCGCGGTGCCGCGGTCTCGCGCTGCGGCGGCGGCCCGGCCCGATCGGGGCGCGTCGACCCCGGATGCTCCGGATGCGCGGGTTGCGCCGGGGGTTCCGGATGCGTTGGGGGCGTTCGTCGCATCGCCGTCACTCGACGCGGGGGTCGTGGGGAAGTTCGCGGGACGCTTCGCCGTCGGTCGACGTCTCGGCCACGACGCCATCGGATACCTTCTGGCAACCGACGCGCCCGGGTGTTTTCGGACAGTGGGACAATAGGGGTGTCTCGTTCGCTGTCAGGAGTTGATGTGGCGCAGACGTTGGGGAACTGGGTGAACGCGTATCGCGCGGAGCATCAAGAAGACGAGCCGCCATTGACCGCGAACGAGCGGGCGCGTCATTTCCTTGCCCTTCGCCATGTCACCCCTCCCATCGACATCGAGCTCGACGATAGAGGTCGAATGATGCAGAAGCACGACAACGAAATGATTCCTCGCTCCCGTTCCCGCATCGCCACGACCGCTGCAGCAGCACTCCTCCTACTGAGTGGCTGCGCGGGTGATCCAGATCGCGTGCCGTCCCCGACGACCGAGGCTGCAGTGGACACTGGCACGACGCAGCAAACACCCCGGATCACAGCTGGAGAGGCGATCGAGGAGTGCGCCGAATCGCTGTACTACTGGTACCCGAGCGACGACAATTTTGGAGGCGGGTTCCACTGGCGCTACGGCGGCGAAGCTACCGAAGTCACGTCGCTCGACACCGAGTGGCGGGTGGTGTTCTTCAATAGAGCCGAGGACAGCCTCTACCTCGACGATGTGGTCGACCCCGACTGGGAGATCGTTGTCGAAGGTGATGTCCAGGACGGCGACGCCGATGCCTGGTGCGAGACGAACGCCGACGACACGTTCAACCTCGGCATCGTCGGAGGCGCCACTCGGCTCGACGTCTCCCAAGAACAACTCGCGGCAGAGATGATCGAACGCGATCGCGGAAAGGTCTGACGGATACGCCGGCGTTGGTCGAGGCGATAGGTATGTCACACTCCCCCGACGAACATCGCCGACTCGCAACGCGCATCCGGCATAGAAACCTCAGGGAACCCAGGTGTCGTTGCCGATG
>JBQDJW010000406.1:0-1331 GCA_052086425.1 Pseudoclavibacter sp.
AGGGCGGCCATGCCGGCGGACTCGACGACTACACGATCGAGGCGCGGTACGGCGAGCACGTCGACGTGCAGGACGACCCGTACCGATTCACGCCGACGGTCGGCGACCTCGACCTGTACCTGCTCGGCGAGGGGCGGCACGAGCGACTGTGGGACGTGCTCGGCGCCAACGTGCGCGACCACGCGGGCACCCGTTCGACGTCGCGGGGCACGGCCTTCGCCGTGTGGGCGCCGCACGCGCGCGCCGTGCGCGTGACGGGCTCGTTCAACGACTGGGACGGCTCGCGGCACGCGATGCGCCGCTTGAACGGGCAGGGCGTCTGGGAGCTGTTCGTGCCAGGCGTCGAGGCCGGTGCCGTCTACAAGTTCCAGATCCTCACGCAGCACGGCGCGTGGATCGACAAGGCCGACCCGGTCGCGAAGCACGCCGAGCGGCCCCCGCACACGGCCTCGGTCGTCGCGGCGCCCGCGGCGCACGAGTGGGGCGACGGGGCATGGATGCGCCGGCGCGCCGAAACAGACCCGCACACGGCGCCCATGAGCGTCTACGAGCTCCACGCGCTGTCGTGGCGCCCGGGCCTCGGCTACCGCGAGCTCGCCGATGAGCTCGTCACGTACCTCGATGAGCTCGGCTTCACGCACGTCGAGTTCATGCCGCTCGCCGAGCACCCCTACGGCCCATCGTGGGGGTACCAGGTCACGGGGTACTACGCGCCGACCTCGCGCCTCGGCTCGCCAGACGATCTGCGGTACCTCATCGACCGGCTCCACCAGGCGGGCTACGGCGTGATCATGGACTGGGTGCCCGGCCACTTCCCCAAGGATGCCTTCGCGCTCGGCCGCTTCGACGGCGAGCCCCTCTACGAGCACGGCGACCCGAGGCTCGGCGAGCAGCCCGACTGGGGCACCTACGTCTTCAACTTCGGCGACTCCCAGGTACGCAACTTCCTCGTCGCGAACGCGCTCTATTGGCTCGACGAGTTCCACATCGACGGGCTGCGCGTCGACGCCGTCGCGTCGATGCTCTACCTCGACTACTCGCGCGACGAGTGGGTCCCGAACATCCACGGCGGCCGCGAGAACCTCGAGGCGATCGCCTTCCTGCAGGAGGCATGCGCGACCGCGTACCGAGAGCATCCGGGCACCGTCATGATCGCCGAAGAGTCGACCAGCTTCGATGGCGTCACCCGCCCGACCTCGCAGGGCGGCCTCGGCTTCGGTCTGAAGTGGAACATGGGCTGGATGAACGACAACCTGCGGTACTTCGAGCGCGACCCGCTCTACCGTGGCTACCACCACGGCGAGCTCACGTTCTCGTACGTCTACGCGTGG
>JBQDJW010000406.1:1341-3704 GCA_052086425.1 Pseudoclavibacter sp.
GTGGAGCGAGCAGTACGTATTGCCGATCTCGCACGACGAGGTCGTGCACGGCAAGGGGTCGATGTTCACGAAGATGCCGGGCGACCACTGGCAGAAGCTCGCGAACCTGCGCCTCTTCTACGCCTACCAGTGGGGGCATCCGGGCAAGCAGTTGCTGTTCATGGGTCAGGAGTTCGGCCAGCCGAGCGAGTGGGGCGAGGAGCGCGGCCTCGACTGGTGGCTCATGGACCAGCCTCCCCACCGCGGCCTCGCGACGACGGTCGCGCGCCTCAACGCGCTCTATCGTGGGATCCCGGCGCTCTCGGTGCTCGACAACGACCCGGCCGGCCTCCAGTGGATCAGCGGCGGCGACGCCGAGAACTCGCTGCTCGCGTTCGTGCGGCGCGACGGGCGCGGCGACGAGGTCGCGATGGTGTTCAACTTCTCGAACCGGGTGCTGTACGACTACCGAATCGGGCTGCCACGGGCAGGCCGATGGGTCGAAGTGCTCAACACCGACGACGCCGAGCTCGGCGGCTCGGGCGTCGGCAATCCGAACGGCGTCGTCACGGCGCCAGGGCCGCTCGACGGGTTCGATCAGTCGGCGTGGCTCACGGTGCCGCCGCTCGCCGCAGTGTGGCTCCGCCTCGAGGGCGACGCGGGCGAGTAGCAGCAAAGGGCGGATGCTCGGGTGCGGCCGGCCGACCCGAGCATCCGCCCTTCCGCGGCGGCTAGAACAGCAGGTTCGTGAGGCGCGCGCGAGCCTTCGTCACGCGCGGGTCGGCCTGGCCGACGATCAGGAACAGGTCGAGGAGGCGCTCGCGCACCCGCTGTTTCGCGTCGGCGTCGAGCGCGGGGAACAGGGTCAGGAGTCGGTCGAATGCATCGTCGACGTGGCCGCCCGAGACATCGAGGTCGGCGACGTCGAGCTGCGCGTCGATATCGTCGGGTGTCGCGGACGCGGCCCCTCTGATCTCGTCGAGCGTCTTGCCGTTCAGCCGCTGCAGCAGTGAGACCTGCGCGAGGCCTGCCTTCGCGTCGTCGTCGGCCGGGTTCTGCGCGATCGCCTTCTCGAAGGCCGCGATGCCCGCCTCGAAGTCCCCTCGGTCGACGGCCTCGTAGGCCTCGCGGTGGAGCGGCGGCAACTCGGGCTCGGCAGGGGCATCTTCCGCGACGTCGTCGCCATCGTCGCCCGGGGCATCCTGGCCCTCGATCTCGACGTAGCCGCGCATGCCCTGCTGCTCGGCGACCTGCGAGATCTCGCCGAGCAATTGCGTGATCTGCTCTTCTGGCGGATTGCCTGCGAACAGCTGCAGCGGTCGACCGCCGAGGATCGCCAGCACCTGCGGCTGCTGCCCGAGCGCGGGGTTGGCATCGAGGTCGATGCGCACGAGGACGAGTCGTCCGCGTTCGGCGCGCACGAGACGGGCGAGCACAGGCGAGAGCGCCTGGGCGTCGCTCGACCACTTCGCGTGCATCTCGACCAGCACGGGCATGAACTGCGACAGCTGCATGAACTGCTGCAGGGTCTGCTCGTCGCCGTCGACGACCGCGTCGGCGAGCCGGGCAATCGGTTCGGCGCCCGCGGCGGCCTGCTGGGCGCGCGCCTCGGCGTCGGCGTCACCCGCGGCGCCGGCCGGAGCTCCGGCTCCGGATTCTCCCGGCGCTCCAGCTCCCGGCCCGTCCGCCGCTCCCGGTTGGCCTTCGCCTCCGGCCGGCGGCGCCTGGCGCTGCTGTTGCGCGCGCTGAACGAGCGACGAGAGATCGACCGCCCCGGCGAGACCGGAGGGCGTCATGGGCTCAGGAGTCATAGGTCACCTCAGATTCATCGAGCGTGCGGGCACTCGTCATGATCGCCGAGTACCCGAGGAACTGCACCTGGCCGCCTGCTTCGGCGGTCGGAACGTAGAAAAGCAGTTGATCGGTGTAGATGCTCTCGAACCCGAACGGCGACTCTGCGGCCCCCGCGAGAGCGGCCGCGCGTCCGGTGACCGAGAGCGTCGCGAGCTGCGTGCGCGCGGAGAAGGTCTCGAGCTCATCGATCGACACCGCGACGATCGCGCCGCCGTCGAGCGTCCCGACGCCGAGGGGCTCGACGTCGGCCGGGCGGTTCGAGAACTGCAGGCGCGAGGCCTCGAGATCGATCGCCGCGAGCTTGCCGTCGCGGTACTCCTGGTCGACCTGGGGAAGGAACGTGTCGCTCTCGATCGCGAACGCGCCGGCGTACGCCGATTCAGCGCCGTTCAACATGACGTCGCCGTACTGCGCGGCGATGTCGCCGGAGGCCAGTGCGAGGTTGCCGTCGACGTCGGAGAGACCGGGCGCGCCGATCGCCATCGGCGCCGCCTCGGGCAACTCGACGTTCGCGGCGAGCTGCGTGAGTG
>JBQDJW010000407.1:0-3704 GCA_052086425.1 Pseudoclavibacter sp.
TCGACGAGCGGCGAGAGGTCGACGCCCTTGAGCAGGCCCCCGACGATCCACACGACGTTCGGGTAGGCGTGCAGCGAGGCGTTCGCAGCGTGCGCGTTCGTCGCCTTCGAGTCGTCCACCCAGGTGACGCCGTTCCATTCGCCGACGAGCTCGTTGCGGTGGCGGTCGACCGTGAACGAGCGCACGGCGTCGCGAATGTGATCTGGCGCGACGCCGATACTGCGCGCGAGGGCCGCGGCCGCGAGCACGTCCTGCACGAGGTGGCCGGCGCCGAGCCCGGCGCTGCGCAGTTCATCGATCGTCGCGAGCTCGAGGGCGCTCGTGCGGCGTTCCTCGAGGAAGGCGCGGTCGACGAGAATGCCGTCGACGACGCCGAGGTCGCTCGGGCCCGGGCTGCCGAGGCCGAACCCGATCGCCCGGCACCCCTCCTGCACGTCGGCCGCTTCGACGAGGCGCATCGTGGCTTCGTCCGCGAGGTTGTAGACGCAGGCGATGCGCGTGCGCTCGTAGACGTTGCCCTTCGCACGTCGGTAGGCCTCGGCCGAGCCGTGCCAGTCGAGGTGGTCGTCCGCGATGTTGAGTACGACGGATGCGGCGGGCTCGACGCTCGAGATCGCGTGCAGCTGGTAGCTCGACAGCTCGACGACGAGGGCGTCGTAGCCCTGCGGGTCGCGGATGGCGTCGAGGATCGGCGTGCCGATGTTGCCGCACGGCGTGACGCGCAGGCCTGCGGCATGCACCATGTGGGCCGCGAGCTGGGTCGTCGTGGTCTTGCCGTTCGTGCCGGTGACGCAGAGCCAGTCCGCGACCTTCGCAGTCTTGTCGCGCAGGCGCCAGGCGAGCTCGATGTCGCCCCAGACCGGCACGTCGCGATCCGCGGCCCATCGCAGCAGCGGGTGGTGGGGCGCGAAGCCCGGCGAGGCGATGACGAGCTCGGGATCGAACTCCTCGAGCTCGCTCGGCACGTCGTCGAGCGGGGTGCGCACGACGACGGGAACGCCGAGCACGTCGAGAATCCGCTCGCGGTCGCCGTCGTGCGATCCTGCGACCACGAGCAGCTTCGCGTCGAGCTCCGCGAGCGTGTCGGCGACCGAGAAGCCGGTCATGCCGAGCCCGAGCACGGCGACGCGCAGGCCGCGCCAGTCGTCGTGCCAGCTCGTCAGGCCGTCGATGCGGGCGCGCGCGCCTGCGCCGCTCACGACAGAGCCCACCATTCGGCGTAGAACAGCCCGAGACCGATCGCGGCGAAGATGCCCGCGATGATCCAGAACCGCACGACGATCGTGACCTCCGCCCATCCCTTCAATTCGAAGTGGTGATGGATGGGGCTCATCAGGAAGATGCGTTTGCCGCGGGTGAGCTTGAAGTAGATGCGCTGCACGATGACCGAGCCGGTCGTGATGACGAACAGGCCGCCGATGAAGACGAGCAGCAGCTCGGTGCGCGTGATGATGGCGAGCGCGGCGAGCGCGCCGCCGAGGCCGAGCGAGCCGGTGTCGCCCATGAAGATCTGCGCCGGCGACGTGTTCCACCAGAGGAACCCGATGAGCGAGCCGACGATGGCGGCGACGACGAACGCCACGTCGAGTGGCGAGTAGACGTCGTAGCAGGCGCCCTCGACCGCAGTCGCGACCCGCGGCGAACCGCACATCTGGTTGAACTGCCAGTAGGCGATGACGCCGAACGAGCCGATCGAGATGATGGACGCGCCGGTCGCGAGGCCGTCGAGCCCGTCGGTGACGTTGACGGCGTTCGAGGTCGCGGTGGTGATGAGCACGATCCAGATGACGAGGAGGATCGTGCCGATGATGGGGCCGAGCACCATGAAGTCGATCGGCAGGTCGCGGATGAACGAGATGCTCGACGAGATGGGGCGGACGCCGGATTGGTTGACGAACATGAGGCCGAGCACGGCGAAGGCGCCGGCGACGACGACCTGGCCGGCGATCTTCGACCAGCCGCCGAGGCCGAGGCTCTGCTTGCGCCGCACCTTCATGAAGTCGTCGATGAACCCTATGGCGGCGAGGCCGACCATCATGCCGAGCACGAGCAAACCGGATGCGGTTGGCCGATCCCACGTGACGAGGCACGCGACGAAATAGCCGAGCACGGTGCCGATCGTGAAGACGATGCCGCCCATCGTGGCGGTGCCGCGCTTGGAGTAGTGATCCTTCGGGCCGTCTTCGCGGATGAACTGGCCCCATTTGAGGCGATGGAACAGTTTCGCGAACAGCGGCGTCGTGAACAGCGTGAAGGCGAGGCCGACGGCCCCGGCGACAAGGATGCCGATCACGCCTCTCCCCCAGCGGCGCCGGCCGCGGCACCGGAAGGCGTGTGCGGCGCGCCCGCTCCGTCTCGTTGGCGCGCGACGTCGCCGAGCCGGTCGCCGAGCCTGATCAGGCCGGCGGCGTTCGAAGACTTCACGAGCACGAGATCCCCTTCCCGCAGGTCGCGGCTCAACAGATCATAAGCCGCATCGGCATCCTCGACGTGCACCGACTCACCGTCCCACGACCCCTGCGCGATGGCGCCGAGATGCAGGGCTCGCGCACCCGCTCCGACGACCACGAGCTGGCCGATGTTGAGTCGCACGGCGAGCAGACCGATGCGGTCGTGCTCCTCGATCGCGTACTCGCCGAGCTCGCTCATCTCGCCGAGCACGGCGACCGTGCGTTGGTGGGGTTCCGCGATCTGCGCCAGCGTCCGCAGGGCCGCGGCCATCGAGTCGGGGCTCGCGTTGTACGCGTCGTTGATCACGGTCATCGAACCGCGGTGCACGACCTCCATGCGGCCGTGCTCGGCGCGCACGACCGATTCGAGCCCCTCGCGGATATCGGTCGCCGGCACGCCCTCGACGTGGGCGGCGGCGGCCGCGGCGAGCGCGTTGGTCACGTGGTGCTCGCCGATGACCGGGAAGTGCACGTCGATGGGAGGCTCGCCGGGCAGGTGGAGCGTGAATCGCGTGCCGTCGGCCGAGGTCGAAACATCGGTCGCGCGCACGTCGAGACCAGACGCATCCGGGCCTTCGCCCCACCCGAACCGCACGACGCGACCGCGCGTCTTGTCGGCCATCGAAGCGACGCGCGGGTCGTCGGCGTTGAGCACGGCGACGCCGGTCTCGTTCAGGGCCTGCACCATCTCGGTCTTGGCGCGCAGAGTCACCTCGATGCCGCCGAACTCGCCGGCGTGCGCAAGTCCGACCACCAGGACGATGCCGACGTCGGGTCGAGCCATGTTCGTCAGGCGAGTGATCTCGCCAGGCGCGCTCGCGCCCATCTCGGCGACGAGGTACCGGGTCTCGGGCCCGACCCGGCAGAACGTGATGGGGGCGCCGACTTCATTGTTGAACGAGGCGATCGGCGCGACGGTCGCCGCCCGGCGCGCGAAGATCGCGTTCAGCAGGGTCTTCGTCGTGGTCTTGCCGTTCGAGCCGGTGACCGCGACGACACGCAGGTCACCCAACTCGCGCGCTCGCCGCACGTTCTCGGTCGCGAGCGCGCCGAGCGCAACGACCGCGTCGTCGACGACGAGCAGCGGGGCGTCGCCCTCCAACTCCCGTTCGACGATGCAGGCGGCGGCACCGCGCTCGATGGCGGCGTCGACGAATCGGTGCCCGTCGGTCGTCTCGCCCGGCTTCGCGACGAACAGGTCGCCGGGTTCGATCTTCCGCGAGTCGGTGTCGACGACGCCGCCGATCTCGGTCT
>JBQDJW010000408.1:0-3699 GCA_052086425.1 Pseudoclavibacter sp.
TGTTCATCTCGGCCAGCGCGGCCTTGATGACGGGGCTCGTGAGGTCCTGCACCCTCACAGAGGCACCCGTTTGGGCCTCTAGGTAGCGCTGCCACGAAGCGATATCGCCACGGTAGGCCTTGGCCGTCTCGGTACTGATGGTGCGTCCGACCGCGCGGCGTTCCGCGATCCAGTCCCGGGCCGCATCGACGAAGAGTTCGCTCATCCCGCCACGCTAGGCCGCAGCCAGCCCCACCGCCGCGGCAACACTCCATCGAGTGCGCATAATCTTGATTATGCGCACTACGGCGGGCCCCCGACTTCTCCCCGTGTCCACTGTGGACGTCTCTGCGTGAGTCGATTTCGCGTCGATGGCACGTCATGGACGACTGGTGCCAGCGGGCCGCGGTGCCGTGCGTGCACACGTGCACGTCCTCGACGACGATCGCCAACCAGATCCTGGGCGGTGTCCCAGCGCCAGGATCGAACCAGGACCACTCAGGCCACGTCTAGACTCGCACCGTTCGACCACAAGGGGCTTTTTGATCCCTTTGGATCTAGGCGGCTTCCTTTATACTTTTTGTATGTCGCGCAACCTGTTCAAGCCGTCGTTCGGCACCTATCCGCATCTCCTAGTCGGCCGTGACCAGCTGATCGACGAGTTCGAGGACACCTTCGACGGGATCCTCGACCCTGCCGGTCTGACGATCCTTCTGTCCGGGCAGCGCGGGATGGGCAAGACCGTTCTGCTCGACTCATACCGGCGAGCTGCTGAGGGCGCCGGCTGGCTGGTCATCACCGAAAGCTCCAGCAGCGGACTCCTGGAGCGTCTCACACGAGACCACCTCCCCCGCCTGCTCCAGACGCATTCCGACAAGCCGCCGACGCAGCTCGAGTCCACGAGCGGCACCATTGGCCCCGTCGGAGGCGGCGCCTCCTGGACCGAGCGCTATCCCGCCGAGTCCACCCTCCGCTCGCAGATCACCGAGCTCACCGACGCCCTCCGGCCCTCCGGTCGAGGCCTCGTCATCACCATCGACGAAGTCCAGGCCGCCGATATCGAAGATCTCCGCAAGCTCGGCGAGATCATCCAGTACGGCCGCCGGGAAGAACGTCTGCTCGCCTTCGCGGCCGCGGGACTCTCCACTCCCATCGAGGAGCTCCTCGACCACCCCGGTGCGACGTTCCTGCGCCGCGCCGAGCACCACCCCATCGGTCGCGTGAGCCGCGCGGACGTCCGAGCCGCCCTCGCGGGAACGATCGCCGACAGTGGACGCGAGATTGACGTCCAGGCCCTCGACCTCG
This sequence comes from Pseudoclavibacter sp., assembly GCA_052086425.1. GTDB lineage: Bacteria > Actinomycetota > Actinomycetes > Actinomycetales > Microbacteriaceae > Pseudoclavibacter. The sequence goes on from JBQDJW010000408.1 coordinate 1,285, forward strand.
CTGCCGACGCCGTGGATGGGTACCCCTTCATGATCCAGCTGGTGGGCTACCACTCCCTCAAAGCCCACAAGACCGCCGGCACCGTGACCGTCGAGGATGTGACCGCTGGGATCACCGCAGCACGACGGCGCCTCGGTCGACACGTCCACACCCCCGCGCTACGGCCGCTGTCGAACGTTGACCGCACGTACCTGCTGGCGATGGCCCAAGACGACGGCCCCTCCCGCACCGGGAAGATCGCCGGACGCATGGGCGTGACCCCCCAGTACGCCGGCGAATACCGCCGACGGCTCATCCGCGACGGCATCATCGAAGCTGCCGGCCACGGCAAGGTCCGCTTCACCATCCCCTACACCGCCGACCACTTGCGCGAGCACGCCGCCCACAACGCCCTGGAGGGCCTCGCCGACGAGGACGCGTGACCCGTCCAGGTCAGCGACGACGACCGCCACTCCCGCGGCGCCAAGGGCCTCGGAAGCCCGCCGACCAGACCCTGAACAGGAAAGACTGACATGTCCATGACTCACACCCAGTACGCACGATCGCTCGGGATCGAACCGTCCATCATCGAGCAACTCATCGACGAGGGGCTGCTGTTCACGGTTGAACGCAAGCACGGCTCTGCCTACTACCTCGAGCACCGCCTTCCGAGCGAGGGCGAGGTGATCGCTGCGGCGCGCGGCCTGTACGAGCGGAGGCTCCAGATCGCCCTACGGGCCACGCGCCGCCTCGAAGTCGAGCTCGAGGCCATCCGCCACGACCTGCTCGAAGCCCTCGACCACGGCCTGAATCCCGTCCTCCCGCTCGGAAACGACGTACTCGTCGCCGGTGGTCCCCACAACCCGCGAAGCCCTTTGGACTCCGCGCGCCACGACCTCAGCTACGCACTCATGGGTGTGGAGCTCGCCCACCGCGGCCTTCATGAACACGACCAATCCCAACGGCTCACCAGCGAGGGCCCCACGGGTTCGAGGTGAGCAGTCAAACGAGCCCCCGGAAGACGAGTACGACGGGTATGTGCGCTACTGAGGCACAGTCCCGAGCCCAAGGGAGCCGATACTGTTCGTCACTGAACCGCCGCCAGGCCCACGTGGTCTCGCTACACAAAACTTCTATTATGCGCACCACAGGAGCCCGCTCCCGGTTCAGCCACGCTGAGCTCGACGAGCCATCTGCCCCAGCGCGTGAGGAAGAAGCGCGCGCGAGGACACAGCCCTCAACAACCCGATCTACTTCTGCCGATGTGCCACGATGAACTACGTAACCCAACGAGAGGGAAGTGTGGCGCCAAAGAAGGAACGCACGGTCTACTTCTTCGAGCCGATCATGCTCGATCAGGACGATAATGTGCAGACGATCGAAGCTGGGTTCTGGAATTGGGTACACGCGCGGGTTGCACGACTGCCCGATGTCCACCGCCGTGCCGAGATCTTCGGGCGACGCCACGTTGGCACCGCTCGGCAGGAAGTCTCGCCAGCCCTCGACTTCATCTACATCGGACGCCTGCGGCCGGGAGCAGACTGGCCCGACGTCTCCGACGAAGCCGGCGAGATCGGCTCGCTCGCCTCGACAGGCTTCGCAGGATCGCTCCTTGAACCTGCTTACCTCCTCGGAGTCGGTGGCACGAACTATGTTGCAATGATGCGGTCGTCGGCCGGACCTACGACCACATCTGTTGTGAGGTGGCTCAACCAGGTATGCGGCTTCAACGGGCAGGAGAACCGACTTGAGCTGCGCCCGTATGTTCGACGGGATCAACTGGAGCGACTTAGTCGAGCACGGCAGGCATCCAAGATTCACCTCAAGGTCGACCCGGGGGTGATGAGCGATGCAAATCCACGTGACGAACTCGGGCAGGCACTCAAGACGGCGCAGAGCGCAGGTGCGGGTGGTGCATCTGTAGAGCTTACGATCAGCTTCGGTAACGCACGCCCAACCGACGGTGCCGGCGAGGACCTCATCGCCGGTGTGCGCGAGTTGCTCGCTTCAAGAAACGCTGTGCCCTTCAAGAAGGCATCCGCGACGGTTATGGTGGAGAACGAGGATGGTGAGCTCGCGCGCGACAAGATCGACTTCGCGCTCGACCGAGTCACCGTTCGCCAGCAGATCGGGACGAACGAAGACGAGGAACCTACACCCCCCGTCGTCCTCAGCGCGATGGCGCAGGCGATCGACAAGTTTCGCCAACAGCTCTAGTCGCGGCAGGAGGCCACGATGGGACGCTTGAAGGGCTTCCTGCGCGGCCAGCCCTACTGGATCGACGGCGGAACGCTTGTGATCGTCGTGCTCCACTTCGCCGCTACTTGGCTTGGGTGGGTCCCAAACGTGTGGGAAGCGCTCTCTGCCGCCGACGACCAATCGCTAGCCTCGATGTTTCATCGGGTTGGTGAGCGGGGGCGTTCGGCGTCGTTGCCG
>JBQDJW010000409.1:0-3692 GCA_052086425.1 Pseudoclavibacter sp.
CCGCCGTATCCAGCATATGCGCGAGCCCGGGGCTTGCCGCAAGGCCCCTTCCGCACCGCACACTGGTGCACCGCTGCCGGAATCACCGGCACCGCGAGGGAGGCCCCATGTACGACGTCATCATCAGCGGCGGCGGACCGACCGGCACGATGCTCGCGAGCGAACTGCGCCTGCACGGCGTGCAGGTGCTCGTCATCGAGCGCGATCCCGAGCCGACGAGGCTCGTGCGTTCGCTCGGCCTGCACGCGCGCAGCGCCGAGATCCTCGACCAGCGCGGACTCCTCGAGCGATTCCTCGAAGCCGGCACGGTGCATCCGGTCGCCGGCGGGTTCGCGGGCCTCGGTCACGCCGCGCCGGAGTCACTCGACACCGACCACGCATTCATCCTCGGCCTGCCTCAGCCGGTCACCGACCGGCTGCTGACCGAGCGGGCGGTCGAGCTCGGGGCCGAGCTGCGCCGGGGTGTCGAGGTCGTGGGCTTCGAGCACGACGATCTCGGCGTCGCCGTCGAGCTGCGCGACGGCTCGACCGAGCGGGCCAGTTGGCTCGTCGGGTGCGACGGCGGGCACAGCCTGATTCGCCGGATGCTCGGGGTCGAGTTCCCGGGCGAAGACGCGACGACCGAGTGGATGCTCGGGGAATTCGAGTCGACCATGTCGTCAGACGAGGTGGCCGGCATTTCGGCCGGCGTGCGCGAGACGCACCGCGGGTTCGGGGTCGGCCAGACCCCCGATGGGCACTTCCGCGGGGTCGTTCCGGCCGCGTCGGTCTCGGCCGATCGCGGCTCGGCGCCGTCGTTCGACGATTTCCGGGCGCGACTGCGCGAGGTCGCCGGAACGGATTTCGGCGCCAACGCCCCGCGGGCGCTGACGCGGTTCACCGACGCGACGCGCCTCGCCTCGCGCTACCGGGTCGGCCGCGTGCTGATCGCGGGCGACGCGGCGCACGTGCACCCGCCCCTCGGCGGGCAGGGGCTGAACCTCGGTATTCAGGACGCGTTCAACCTGGGTTGGAAACTCGCGGCGGAAGTGGCCGGTTGGGCGCCGGACGACCTGCTCGACACCTATGGCGCCGAGCGGCGCCCGGTCGCCGATGACGTGCTCACGTTCACGCGGGCGCAGAGCGTGCTGATCTCGCCCGCCCCGGGCGCGCAGGCGCTGCGCCGTGTCATGGCCGAGCTCGCCGAGTTCGACGTCGTCTCGCGGTACCTCGCGTCTCGCGTGGCGTCGATCGACATCAGGTACGACGTCGGCGGCGGGGCTGCGGATGGGGAGGCTCCGGAACCTGTCGGGCGCCGGATGCGCGACGTGCGGTTCGCGGGCGGGGCCCGGCAGCGCGGCGGCGGACAGGGTTTCGCCTGGCAAGGCGATCGCCTGTACGCGCTGATGCGCGCGGGCCGCGGGCTGGTGCTCGACCCGCACGGGGCGGTCTCGGTCGACGGGTGGGGCGACCGGGTCGACCACGTCGTCGACGGGCCGGACTTCGACGACGGCTCCGGCGGCAGTGGGCTCTCGAACGTGTTCCCGGACGCCGACATCCCTGAGGGCGCGGCCGTACTCCTGCGACCCGACGGCCACATCGTGTGGATCGGCGACGACGCGACCACGCTCTCGGCGGCACTGCGGCGATGGTTCGGTGCGGAGCATCCGGCTCCTCGCCCGCCGGCCCTTCGACAGACCCTGTGAGCGACTCGCGGCCCGCCAGGTGAAGGCGGCGCGCGGGCCGGGCTCCCCCAAACCCGGCCTGCGCGCCGCGAGTGGTTCACGTCTCGGCATCATCCATGCCCCGTCGACGGCCGCAACGGGCGAGCCGCACTCCCATCGGCCGCCCGCGCATCCCACTCAACAAAAGAGGGGCCATCGGCGGGGCGAAATCGGACAGGACCTCGGAACATTCTTGCCCCGAGCATCCGGTTCTCATCGACCGAGAAGCGCCGTATCGACCGAACCTCGGGCGAACGTACCGTCTTGGCACGGCCGCAGCCGCACCACCAATCGGCAGCCCGGGGACCGCCCCGCCCGTCGCGCTGACGCGACGGGGGCCGTATCGCAGCGATGAATCAAGGAGGATTCATGAGTTCAGCAGAGGGTACCCGCGTCGCAATCGTCACCGGAGCCGCACGAGGTATCGGCGAAGGCATCGCGCAGCGACTCGGGCGCGACGGGCTGCACGTCATCGTCGCCGACTTGCCCGTCATGCAGGACGGCATCGACTCGACGGTCGCGAGCATCGTCGAGGCGGGCGGACAGGCCACCGGCCTCACCGTCGACGTCACCGACGAGGCGAGCGTCGACGCGCTCGTCGCCGGCGCCGTGGATGCGGCGGGCCGGCTCGACGTGATGGTCGCCAACGCGGGCATCGCGCAGGTCGAGACACTGCTCGACTACTCGACGGCGGACTTCGAGAAGATCATGGACGTCAACGTGAAGGGCGTCTTCTTCCAGTACCGCGCCGCGGCGAAGCAGATGATCGCGCAGGGCGGCGGCGGCAAGATCATCGGTGCCGCATCGATCGTGGCGTTCCGCCCGTTCGCGCTGCTCGGCCCATATTCGGCGACGAAGTGGGCCGTCCGCGGCCTCACGCAGGCGGCGGCCATGGAGTTCGCGGAGCACGGCATCACCGTGAACGCGTACGGCCCCGGCATCGTCGGAACGGCGATGTGGGACCTCATCGACGAGAAGCTCGGCGCCAAGCAGGGCCTGCAGAAGGGCGAGGCGCTCGCCGAGAACGCCCAGTCGATCCTGCTCGGCCGCGTCTCGGTGCCGAACGACGTGGCGCAGATGGTGTCGTACCTGTCGTCGGAGGACTCGGACTACGTCACCGGGCAGACGATGCTCGTCGACGGCGGGATCCAGTTCTCCTAGCCAACGACACCGGCCGGCACGTCTCGCCCGAATCGCTCGCCGGCATCGCCGGCCCTGGGCGCGCGGAACATCGCGAACTCGGGCCGGCGGATGAGGGCGAATCCGAGCTGCTCATAGGCCCGGATCGCCGTCACGTTCGAGGCGGCCGCGTGTATGAACGCGCGGCCGCCGTCGGCGTGTATGCCGTGCACGAGATCGAGCACGAGGCGCGAGGCGAGGCCGCGGCGGCGATATGCCGGGTCGGTCGTGACGGCGCTGATCTCGGTCCAGCCCGCCGGTCGCATGCGCATCCCGGCCATCGCGGCGAGGACGCCGTCGACGCGGACCCCGACGTAGCGGCCGAGCTCGTGCGTGCGCGGCTCGAACGGGCCGGGCTTGGAGCGCACGACGAGATCGAGCATGTCAGGCACGTCGTCGGCGCCGAGGTCGATCGCGTCGGGCTCGGGGCGCGGATCGAGTCGCTCCGTCTCGACGAGCTGCACGCCCGCGTCGCGGCCGAGCTCGGCCCATCCGGACGGAGCCTGCGGAAGCACGCCCGTCAGGAGCACGGGATTGCCCGGGCCGACGAGATCGGCGAGCGCCCGCCAGGCGCTGGGCTCGTCGTTCCAGTCGCGCACCGCGGCGAACAGCGACACGTCGGCGGCGTAGCGCAGGGCGAGGGAGCCGCCGGCGCCCGCGTCGCCTGTGCCACGAGCACCTTCGGCGAACCGCGCCTGCGGGCCGATCAGCGCGTGCCACACGGGGTTCAGCAGCACGGGGTCGTCGGGCAGTTGCGCGTCGTTCACAGCGTCCAACTCTACGGTCGCCGCCGGGAGAATCCGGCATTCG
>JBQDJW010000410.1:0-944 GCA_052086425.1 Pseudoclavibacter sp.
AACCATGAAGAACCGATTCAAGGCAGGCCTCGCGACCGCCGCAGTCGCGGCACTCGCGCTCACCGGCTGCGCAGCAGGCGGCGACGCTGAGGAGGGCGACGCCGCGGGAGACGGCGCGCTCGAGAACGGCGACGCGCCTGAGGTCACGATCGCCGTCTTCAACGGCTGGGACGAGGGCATCGCGGCCAGCGAGCTGTGGAACGCGATCCTCACCGAGATCGGCTACGAGGTCACCCTCGAGTACGCCGACCCGGCCCCCGTCTACTCGGGCCTCTCGACTGGCGACTACGACATCACGCTCGACACGTGGCTGCCGATCACGCACGAATCGTACATGGAGGAGTACGGCGACTCGCTGCACGACTTCGGCTCGTGGAACGACGAGGCCGCACTGACCTTCGCGGTCAACGAGGATGCTCCGATCACCTCGATCGACGAGCTCGCCGAGAACGCCGACGCGTTCAACAACTCGATCGTCGGCATCGAGCCTGGCGCCGGTCTCACCGAGATCACGCAGGACGCGGTCATCCCGGGCTACGGCCTCGAGGACATGACGTACACGACGTCGTCGACGGCCGCCATGCTCACCGAGCTGCAGACGGCGACCGACAACGGCGAGAACATCGTCGTGACGCTGTGGCGCCCCCACTGGGCCTACGACGCCTTCCCGATCCGCGACCTCGAGGACCCGCAGGGCCTCCTCGGTGACGCAGAGGGCATCCACTCGATCGGTCGTGGCGACATCGCCGACACGCACCCGACGCTGACGGGCTGGCTCGAGAACTTCGAGATGAGCTCCGACCTGCTCTACTCGCTCGAGAACGTCATGTTCAACGAGAACGACAGCGACGACTACGGTCCGATCGTTGAGCAGTGGATCACCGACAACCAGGACTACGTGGACGGCCTCACCGCCTAAGCCGCGCACCCGCGAAACGGGCGAG
>JBQDJW010000410.1:954-3686 GCA_052086425.1 Pseudoclavibacter sp.
TGGTTGCGCTTTGGAACCCCCACCACCCGCACTCGGGGGCGGCCCCCCCCCCCTCCCCCGCCCCCCCGCCAACCGGGGGGGGGGGCGGATGCTGAGCATCCGGCCCCTCGCCCGTTTCGTTCGCGTGCGGTCGCCGATTCGGCTCGCTGAGCCCGCCGAAGGGACCGCGCTCAGTACCAGAAGATCGGGATCCAGTCGCGGTGATGGGCGTGCACGATCGTGAGGAACACGACGAGGTCGAACAGCAGGTGCACCGTGATGACGTACACGAGCGAGCGGGTCTTCGAGAAGATCCATGCCTGTACGAGTGCGAACGGAATGGTCAGCACCGGCCCCCACGACCGGTATCCGAGCTCCCAGAGGAACGACACGAACACGATCGCCTGCAGCACGTTCGCCGTCCAGAAGGCGAAGTGGCGGCGGTAGAGCGTGAAGACGACACACATGAAGAACAGCTCGTCCCAGATTCCGACCGCGTTGACGCCGACGAACAGGCGGGCGATCTCGTGCCACTCGGTCACGGGCGGCCAGTTCTGGTAGCTGCCCGAGGTGATGAAGTAGCGCGGCAGCAGCGCCCAGCCGAGCACCAGCACGCCCGCGAGCCAGCCCCACTCGAGGCGGCTCCAGCGCGTGTCTTTGCGCGACGGGAAGCGCACGGCGTGGTCGCGCAGCACCCAGCGGCTCAGCGCGTACGGCACGAAGACGGCGGCCGCGAGCACCGTGCCCATCACGAGGATGTTTCCCCACGACAGGTCGGCGCGCATCGAGTGCAGGCTGATGATGCCCATGCCGATCGCGATGATCGACGCGTCGCGCGCGAATGCCCGGTCGATGAGCCACGCGATCGCGACGCCCGTGAGCAGGGGTGCGTAGCCGAGCGGGTTCTCGAGCGCGAACAGCACGATCGCCGAGCACGAGATCAGCAGGGCCGGAAGCAGGTTCCAGCTCACGACCGGCGCGAGCGTCTCGTCACCTCGCACCGGCGTCGTCGGCGGGGGCGTCGGCGTCGTCGGCATGCTACTCACGCGACCCATTCTTCCCGACGGCGTGCGGATGCGCGGCGGGGGCGCGCATCAGGGCCCGATACCATCGGCTCTACGCGGCGCTGCGCGTCGCGAACGCTCTGAACCAGCCACGGAGGCTTCGTGACCGACGCACCTGCCGCTCCCCCGGCATCCGACACCATCGCCGACGCCGCACGCAGCGAGGCGCACCGGCGCGCGCGGCTCGAGCAGATTCTGCTCGACGACCACCGCACCGTCACCCTCGGCATGCAGGTCACGACGCTCGACGCCGACCGCATCGTGGTCGAGCAGACCGTCGGCCCGACCGACGTGAACGGGCTGAACCTCTGCCACGGCGGCGTCATCTTCACGCTCGCCGACTCGGCGACCGGTATCGGCGCCAACTCGCTCGACGACGAGTCGGCCTGGGTGACGGTCGCGAGCGAGATCCACTTCCGCAGCCCCGCCCGCATCGGCGACCGACTCGCGGCGACGTGCGAGCTCATCGAGGCGGCGAGCCCGCGGCGGCGCGTGTTCGAAACAGTCGTGCGAGTGGTTGCTCCTGGCGATGCGCCGGATGCTCCTGCCGCGGCCGACGAGACGATCGTCGCGACGGTCGATTCGACGATGGTGCGGTTGCGCGAGCTCCCCGTGGCGACCGCGACTGCGTCCGCGTAACTCGCGGCCGCACGGAAACTCACCGGCTCATGTCGACGACGCCCCCGCATCCCCCCGAAATACCTGCGCGCGACGAGCGCGCAGCCTCCGAAGCCCCGCGCCGCCCCGGCATGCACCGCATGTCGGACGCCCGGCTGCCCTCCCGTCGCGAACACCACCATCACGACGACGATCACCGGCGCCGCACCGCGTTCACGGTGCAGCGGCCGTTCGTGCACGAGGGCACGATCGCCGACCAGGTGTTCTTCGTCGCCGGAGGTGCTGTCAGTCTCGCGCTCGGCGTCATGATCTTGGTGCAGGGCGCCTGGTTCGGCTGGGGCTGGTACATCGCGGTGCTGCTCGCCGCGTGGCTCATCATCGCGTACCTGACACTGCCGCGGTTGCACCGCATCCTGTCGTCGATCTACGTGCCGAACTACTTCATCGGCCGGGCACGTACGAGTGACGGACTGCTCGGAGACCCGGTCAACGTCGCCGTGGTCGGCGAGGAGTCGCAACTGCATACCGCAATGGCCGCAGCAGGGTGGACGCGGGCCGACGACATCACGGCGCAGTCGACCTGGCGCATTGTGCTGTCGACGATCACGCGGCGCAGCTACGACGAAGCGCCGGTCTCGCCGCTGTTCCTGTTCGGGCGGAGGCAGGACTTCGCGTATCAGCAGGAGGTCGACGGCAACCCCGGAAAGCGGCACCACGTGCGCTTTTGGCGCTGCCCCTCCGGGTGGCTGCTGCCGGGCGGGCGCCGCGTCGATTGGCTCGCTGCCGGCACGTACGACCGAGCGGTCGGCTTCTCACTCTTCACGCTGCAGGTGACGCACAAGATCGACGAGAACACCGATATCGAGCGCGACCACATCGTGCAGACGGTTCGCGCGGCACACGACGACGTGCGGGTGACGCTGATCGAGGACTTCTCGACCGGTTACCACTCGCGCAACGGCGGCGGCGACTCGATCGTGACCGACGGCGACCTGCCGATCCTCGACGTGCGCTCGCTTCCGCTCGATCCGGAGTTCGAGACCGAAACCGACCGCGCATCCGGTGCGCCGA
>JBQDJW010000411.1:0-3684 GCA_052086425.1 Pseudoclavibacter sp.
CCAAGGGCGTCGGCGAGACGGGCGAAGAGCGCGTCGAGGTGCGCACGAGCCCATTCAACATCAACGACCCTCGGTTCGCGCGGACGGCGGCGCAGGAGCTGCTCGCCCTCCTCGAACCGACTACACCAACCACCGCCGACAAGGAGTGACGCATGGCTCGATTCAGCCGCACACAGATCCTTGAACGACTGCGCGCGCAGCTCGATCAAGGCAAGCCCATCATCGGGGCCGGAACGAGTTCCGGCCTTATCGCGAAGTCGGCTGAGGCCGGCGGGGCCGACCTCATCATCGTGTACAACACGGGCCGTACACGGCTTATGGGGCTCGCGACCAGCCATCTGCTCAATCACGCGAACCCGACAACGCGCGCGATGTACCGCGAGATCGCCAACGCCGTACGTGAATCGCCCATCATCGGCGGCGCTGAGGCGCAAGACCCGACCTACTGGAACGATCTCGACCGACTGCTGGACGACTACCAGGAGACGGGCTTCGACGGGCTCATCAACTTTCCGACCTCGTTCGCGCAGCCCGACCGCAACGACATCGGTCTCGGTCTTCCTCTCGATTTCGACATGGTCGCGACCGCGCGCGAGCGCGAGTTCTTCACGATCTGCTACGGCTACACGGCCGAGCAGACGAAGGGGCTCGCCGCGGCCGGCGCCGACGTCGTGGTTCCTCACGCGGGGTGGACGACCGGCGGACTCGCAGGGGCCGGAAAGTCGGCAATGACGCTCGAGCAGAGCTGCGAGCACGTGCAATCGCTGATCGAGCTCGCCCGCGCGGAGAACCCGGACGTCATCTGCCTCGCTCACGGTGGTCCGCTGTCGAGTCCGGACGACCTGCAATACCTGTACGACACGACCGATGCGCAGGGGTTCCTCGGTGCGTCGAGCGCAGAGCGCATCCCCGTAGAGCGCGCCGTCGTCGAAACCCTCGAACAGTTCAAGTCGTACGCCCCGCGCGTCGTCGGAACGGAGTGACCATGACTACGCAGACACAGTCCGTCGCAGAGCGCACGTTCACACGCGTCGAGATCCTCGATCGACTCGGCGCCACGCTCGCGAAACGGGCCCCGATCATCGGCGTGGCGGCCGGCGTCGGCATCATCGCGAAGTGCGCGGAGATCGGCGGCGCTGACCTCGTGTTCGTGCACGCGAACAGCAAATCGCGCAATCTCGGCGTTCCCACGTCGATCTACATCGGCAACCCGATCGACATGACGCTCGAGATGCTGCCAGAGATCCACAACGTCGTCGATCGCACCCCGCTCATCGCGGGCATCGACGCGACCGACGGGCAGCGCCGCCGCCTGCTTCCCGTGCTCGAGGACTATCTCGAGCGCGGCGTCAACGGCATCACCAACTTCCCGACCGCCCTCGCATACACGGGCAGCTGGGGCAAAGTGCGCAACGACGTCGGCATGGGGTCGGATCGAGAGCTCGAGCTGCTCGCACTTGCGCGCGAGCGTGACGTGTTCTCGGTCGGACAGGCCTACGACGTCGGCTTCGCTGGCGAACTCGCGGGGGCCGGCGCCGACGTGATCGTCGCGCGCTGCGGGCTCACGCAGGGCGGCATGGTGGGCCCGTCGTCAGACGCCGCGAGCAGCCTCTCGCCCGAGCGAGCCGCGGAGCACGTGCAGGCCGTCATCGAGTCGGCTCGCGCGCAGAACCCCGACGTTGTCGTGATCGCCCACGGCGGCCCATTCGCGAGGCCCTCCGACACGGAGCACCTTTACGCGAACAGCGATGTACAGGGTGTGCTCGCAGAATCCGCGATCGAGCGCATCCCCGTCGAGGAGTACGTCGCCGCAGAGATCCAATCGTTCAAGAGCCCGGTCGTTCGTACCGGGACGACGGCATAGGAAAGGACCGGATATGCCCATCTTCACTCGCGAGTCGCTCCAGAGCGATCGTCTGCCCTGGGTCGAGATCGAGGACTTCGAGTTCATCCACCTCGGCCGAGTCATGGTGATGAACAACCACTCGGCCGACCCCGACGCAAGCGGACACGTCGCCTGGTGGGGGTACTACCAAGACAAGCCGCTCGCGTCGTCGGTGCAGATCACTCCGACGCACAAAAGAGACCGGATCACGGTCGTCAGCGGCCAGGTCGAAGTCGTCTCAGAGCTCGGCCGTGTCACGCTGCACAAGCGCGACTACTTCGACATTCCCGCGTCGGGCGCGACCGTCACTAACAGCGGTCAATCGATGGCAGAGCTCGTTCGCGTCATGGGCCACTGGGAGCACACGGTGCGCAATGAGATCTGCATGTTCCGCCCCGAGAACCCATGCGATTATCACTACCACGACGGCGACGAATACTGGGTCGTCTTCCGCGGCCACTTCACGATCGACTACAACGGCATGCGCATCCCGATGAAGCCGGGCGAGCTCCTCGCCGCTGGCAAGGGGATTCCGCATGGAGCGCTCGCCCCCGAGGAGGCCATGAACGCGATCGTCATGGCGATGCCGCTCGAGGACGCCGAACGCAACGGTCACCTCAACTCCAAGAACGACGGAGACCCGACGATCGGTCGTGAGGTACCCGACAGCGCGTGGGACGAGCTGCGTGCCCGCTCGATCGGCGACGTGGAGATTCCCGCGTGAGCGAGGGCAGCGTGGCCTTGGGCGGCGTGCCCCGCGTCGCGATCGGTTCGACTGATCTCGAAACCTCGGTGCTGTCGCTCGGCACATGGGGTATCGGCAAGGCGGCCGAAGCGGCAACGATCGGCGACGACGAGACCATCATCGGTGTGCTCGAGGCGGCCTTCGCGGCGGGAATCAACTATCTGGACTCGGCCGACATGTATGAAAACGAGGAGCGACTCGGCCGCCTGCTCAAGCGCGTGGCGAACGTGCCGGATGACCTCGTGATCGCGACGAAGTACGGCCACGGCAAGCCGTTCACGTCGTCCGGCGTGCGCGCCGCGGTCGAGCAGTCGCTCGCGGCTCTCGACCTGCAGCGGATCCCGCTCATGATGTTGCACGACCCGCGCGACGACGCAGACATGGATGCGGTGTTCGGCTCGGGCGGCTCCCTCGAAGGCCTCCGCAAGCTCCAAGACGAGGGTCTCGTCGGTGCGATCGGCGTGGCGACGGGAACCATGCCCCCGCTCGAGCGCGCGGTCGATTCACGCGAGTTCGACGTGATCCAGTTCCCGCGCCTGTACACCCTCGCCAACCGTGCGGCCAAGACCTCCGGTCTGCTCGAGCGTGCGCGGGAAGCCGGGATGGGCACGCAGCTCGCGGCTCCCTTCACCGTCAACATCCACTCGACCGGCGTGCGCGGGGTCGAGAATCCGCTCTACGCCTACTGGCCCGCGCAGCCAGAACTCGTCGAGGCGGTCGGGCGAATGCAGGACCGCACCGATGAGCTCGGCATCACACTCGCCGAGGCGGCAGTCGCTTTCGTCGCGACCGAGCCCCTCGTCGACGTCGCGGTGATCGGCGTGCGCACGCCGGCCGAACTCGAGCAGAACGTCGCCGCGTTGCACACGGGCGTGACGCGCGAGCAACTCGAGGAGCTGTCCGAGATCGGCACGGTCGACGAGCGCCTGCTCGGCGGCCCCGATTTCGTCTGGCCGTTCCCGCTCGACCGCGTGCCCGAGCAGCTGAAGGGCGTGGTGGGTTCGTGAGCGGCACGGCGACGCTGGGGCGCTCGGGAATCACGACCTCGCGAATC